>JBGPHD010000025.1:0-24510 GCA_041484135.1 Gemmatimonadota bacterium | reverse complement strand
GAGGTCCAGCTGTAGCGGTACCACTTCCCCACCGCGGTGTTGATGCTGTCCGCGCGATCGGCGACGTACCCGGTATCGGGGAGACTCGTCACCGAGTCGAAGGGCACGGGCCCCAGGTTGACGATGCCGCCTCGGCCCGCGAATCCCGGCCCGCCGTTCGCGACCAGGTGGAAGCGCCGCACCGCGAGGTCCCAGTCGAGGGGCCCCGGCTGCGTAACGGACGAGTTGCGCGAGAAGTCGAAGAAGGTCCAGGTGTCCGAGTCGGTGGCGTCGAGTGTGACGGTGGTGGGGCCCACCAGCGTGTCGCCGATCTCGACAGGGTGCGGCGGCGTGATGCTCATCTGCGGCATGTCGGGCCGGCGCACGGCGACCACGACGAAGGTGGCCATGAAGAAGGCGAACACCACGACGATCGCCCAGACGAAGGCGTTCATGCGGAAGAGGGGCGGGCGGAGGGGGGGCTCGTTCATGGCGACGAAGTATACGGCGCGAACGTCGGTGGGTCAGAGACGATAGACCGTGACCGCGCTGTCCTCGAACGTGCGATGGTACTGGCCGGGCGGCAGGCGATGCGCCGGAGCGTGTTCCACGGCGAGGATGGCGGCGAAGCGGCGCTCCTGCCAGTTGGCCAGGATGCGGTCGAGCAGCCGGCTCTCGTACGGCGGATCGAGAAAGGCGAGGTCATAGCTCAAAGGCGCGAGCGCGGCCGTGAACGGCAAGGCGTCGCGCTTGAACACGCGGGTCACGCCCCGGAGCTTGAGGGCCGCGATGTTGGCCTTGAGCGCATGCAGGCAGGCGGGACGGAACTCGACGAAGTCCGCGCTCTTCGCCCCGCGCGAGATCGCTTCCAGGCCCAGCGCCCCCGTGCCGGCGCACAGGTCGAGCACGCGCGCGCCGGCAAGGTCGGGCGTCAGGTGGTTCAGCAGCGCTGCCCGCACCGGCTCGGCGGTGGGCCGCACGCGGAAGTCGTTCGGCGACGTGAGGTCACGGCCGGCGAAGGTGCCGGCGACGATTCTCACGGAGCCAGGACGTGCTGCAAGGTGGCCAGGGGCGGAATCGAACCGTCGACACGCGGATTTTCAGTCCGCTGCTCTACCATCTGAGCTACCTGGCCGCGGGCGAGGATAATAGCAGGGGTCCGCCACACCGCCAAGCGCGGCGCCAAGGCCCGCAGGGGCGGCCTTCAGACCACCGTGAGCGTCCCGCTCCCCGCCGTCACCGGCCATCGCACCGTCACCGACTCCCCCTGCACCGTCTCGTCCAGTCCGCGCTCGCTCTTGGCCGTGGTCGCGACCAGGAACCGCCACAGCTCGGCGTCGGGCGCCCACTTGAGATCGAGCGGCTTGGCGAGCGAGAGCTCGACGGCGAACAACGCGCCCGCGGGGTACGCCGCCGGGTCCCAGGTGTACGCGACCTCGAGCGCGCCGTCCGCCTTGAACCGGAGCGTCTTCACGAGGCCGTCCGCCGCCAGCCGCACCTCCACCGCCTCCGCCCTCGCCACGACCTCCGCCGTGAACGCCGTCCGGGCCCACGACCGGACCGGCTGGTACGCGCCCTGCGCGAAATCGTCCCGCGTCAGCCTGGCCGGGAGGACCCGGTCCACGAAGAGGGCGCGGTCCTCGGTGTCGAACGGCGGCAATTGCTTGAGCGCGAGCGACTGCTCGATCTCGTGGATGCTGGGCATGCCGTTCTCGCCCGCCGCCCTCGCCGCCTCGTGGGTCTCCGCGATCGCCAGGGCGTGATACGCCTCGGCGCGCCGGGTGAGGACGTCGGCGACGTTCACCCCCTCGGCGAACCTGACGTACGTCTCCACCGCCCCGCCGCGGCCGGGGCTCACCACCGCCGAGAACGCCGCCGAGTGGACCAGGACCTCGGCGACGCCGTCGCCGTCGGCGTCGCGCACTTCGGCACCTAACGGCTCTCCGGCGCGCAGCAGCCCTTCCGCCTGGGCGAGGTTCCGCCAGATGGCTTCGCGCAGGTGCGGCAGGTAGAGGCCGCCGAACACCCCGTGCCAGTAGGCGTCGTTGCACTGCGCCCGGCCGATGGCGCGCCGCGCCTCCGCGGGGTCCCCGCGCTCCCGGCAGAGCTTCGTCAGCGCCAGCATCCGCTTGTGCATGCGGTTGGCCTCGGGGTACTTCACCAGGAAGTGGCGCCAGTGGGTGCCGCGGACCAGCGCGCCGTCGGGCCCCGCCACCCGCGCCTCGCCCAGGTCCTGCTCGAGCTGCGCGAGCCGGGTCGCCGCCTCCGGCGGGAGCGCCCAGTGCTCCATCTCCCGGTACGAGCAGCTCGGCAGGTAGGCGAGCCCGCCGGAAGGGACCGCCGCCAGCGCCTCCGACGGCGTCGTCAGGCGCACCTCGCCCGCGTCCACCAGCCCGCGCATCGTCTCCAGGAACCGGGTCAGCCACCCGCGCTCGTACACCCACTCCCTGGTCCCCGGCCAGCCGCCGAACTTCTCGCCGTCGTCGGCGAGCACCGCGAGCTGGTGACCCGACGCGCGCAACTGCCTCAAGTACGCCGCCGTGTCCTCGGGCGGCTTGAAGGGCACCAGGTACCGCAGCCGCTCGTCGATGGGGAAGAGCGCGAGCGACCTTCCGCCGTGCTCGGTGCGGTACGGCGCGTGCAGCTGATCGCGCCGGAAGCCCGTCACGAGGAAGTGGCGGTCGTCCACGAACGCATAACGCACGCCGGCGTCCGCCAGGTCCGCCGCGAGGTCGGGCTCCCAGACCCGCTCGGTGAGCCAGAGTCCGGTGGCGGCCACGCCGAACCGCCGCTTCAGCGCGTCCTTCATCCAGCCGATCTGCTCCAGCCGGTCCTCGCGCGGCAGCGAGGCCAGCAGCGGCTCGTAGAAGCCCGAGAGGAGGAGCTCGACCTTGCCGTCCGCCGCGAGCCGGCCCACCAGGTCGAGATAGGCGCTGGAATGGGCTTCCAGCCATTCGAGCAGCGGACCCGAGACGTGCAGCGCGATGGGCAGGCAGCCCGCCTCGGCCAGACGCTTGAGCAACGGGAGGTAGGCGTCCCGCACGTGCCCGTCGAACACGTGGTCGAAATTCCCGACCGGCTGGTGCACGTGCACCCCGAAGACGAACCGGAGCGGCCCGCTCATCGGCCGGCGACCTCGTGGTACACGTCCGCCGCCGAGCCCATGGCGGGGTCATTGCTCAGCGCGGGCGTGAGGCGCGCGAGGAAGCCCGCCTCCAGGCGCGGCGCTTCGCTCCCCGCAAGGGCGATCGCACGGGCCGCATAACGGAGCACGATCCGGCCCTCCAGCGCGGCGAAGTCGTCGAAGAACCAGCCGCACGACGTGAACGCGCGGAGCACGCAGCGCTCCATCTCCAGCAGCTCGGCGGCCCGGCCCCTGGGACTCCGCTCGGGAGTGCCAGATGCCTCATCCCGCATGCGCCACACATCCACGGGCCGCGCGCCCCCTCGCCCTGTCACCTCACGCGCCTCGCCCTCGAAGACCGCGTGCACCTCGCCGGCCAGCCAGTCCACCGCCTCGCGCAGCGGCGCGCGCCAGCGCTGTTGCGTGCCCTTCGTCACGCGGCAGCCGCAGTCGGCTCGCCAACGCTCGACGCCGTGCACGCAGCTCCACGAGCTCGGCGTGACGAGCGCCGTCGCGTCCGTGGCGGGCGCCCGCGCGAGGAGCGACGCGAAGTTCTCGATTCGCACGTCGCTCCGGCGCGTCAGCCGGGTGAGCAGCGCGGCGAGCGCCATCTCCCCGAACTTGTGATGATGCCCGTAGGTCTCGCCGTCGGTCGCCACGGCGACGACCTCCGCCGCGGCGTCGGCGAAGAGGCGGCGCTCCCACGCGGTGGAGTCCTGGAGCAGCGGGCCGAAGGACACGTCGTGCGCGAGCGGCCCATCGTAGAGACACAGCGTGATCCAGCGGCCCGCGCTGGTCCGGTAGCGCGCCGGCCGGCCCCGCGCGGGCGGCCTCGCCACCTGGTGCGGCGCCAGCACCGTGAACGCCACGCCCTCCGCGGCGAGCACGTCGAGCGTCTCGTCGTCCACCGCCGTCTCCGGGAGCCACATCCCCTCGGCCGCCCTCCCGAAGCGCCGCTCGAAGTCCCTCAGGCCCCACCTGACCTCGGTGGTTTTGTCGCGCCGCGAGAGGAGCGGGAGGATGCTGTGGTGGTACGGCATGGCGAGGGCGTTGCCGTGGCCGCCCAGGCGCCGCGCGCTCTCGCGGTCGCCGGCGAGAACGGCCGCCCAGGTCTCGGGCGCGTCGCGCTCCAGCCAGCCGAGGAGCGTGGGGCCCACGTCGAAGCTCAGCCAGGCGTACGCGTTCAGCAGGCCCGCCGACTGGCGCGCCCCGGTGCGGGCCGCGCTGAGCGGCGTGTAGCACTCGCGGCTGATGCGCGCATTCCAGTCGTGGTCCGGCGCCGCGGACGCCTCGACCGGCACGATCCCCGTGGCTGGGTCCTCGCGCGGGGGCTGGTAGAAATGGCCGTGGACGACCACCGAACGGATGGTCACGCGATGGCGACGGAGATCGGGGGTGCGGCCGCGTCCGCGCCGGGCACGTTAATCGTGCGGTCCCGCGTCGCGTTCATTCGAGGGCGGTGGCCACGGCGCTGAGGATGTCGGGGAAGACGTCGTCGCGCCGCCGCAGCTCGTCCACCTCGCGCCCCGCGGCCTCGAGCGCCGAGGCGCCGGCGTCGGGCGCCAGCGCCGCGACGAGGCGCTCGGCGTCGTCGCAGTGGAGGGTGAAGCGCCGCTCGGCGTAGTCGGTGACCGCGCCGGTGGAGATGATGAACTGCCAGTCCGAGGCCTGGGCGAGGAGCAGCGAGCGCGCGGCCTGCGCCAGCACCGGCCGCGCGGCCTCCCTGGTGAGGGCGTGAGGCGCCGCGTCCCAGAACGCGTCCTCCAGGGGCCAGAGCCGCTCCCAGGTCCAGCGCGTCCGGTCGTTCATCCACATGCTCCAGTCGCCGTTGGCGCCCCAGGAGCCGGCCGCGAGCCGCAGCACCGACCGGGGCGGGTGTGCGTCCGCGTGCGCCGACGCGGTCACGGGGCGCACCGGGTCCGCAGGCGCGAGGCGGCGGTAGAGATCGCCGATGAAGTCCACGCCCTCGAACCACCAGTGCCCGAAGAGCTCGGTGTCGAACGGGGCGACGATCACGCCCGCGCCGTTGCCGCCCGCGTCCCGCGCGATCTCCGCGAGCACCTGCGCGAAGTGGCCGGCGTGGTCCGCGGCGCGGCCCCGGGCGGTGGCGGGCTCGTACGGCTGCTTGAGGCCGAGGTCGAGGTCGGGCCCGGTCACGCGCCAGTACTTGAGGCCACCGGGCCAGCGGATCTTGTGGAACTCCAGGTACGCGCCATCGCCCGGATACCCGCGGTGCCGGCTCCAGACCTGGAGGGAGGACCGGGGATCCCGGACGTACGCCGCCACCGCCGCGGCTGCCGTCGCGCCGGCCATCCGGTAGGCCCGGTACGGCGAGCGCACCGCGCCCGGCACGATCGCCGCGCCGCGGGGCCCGGTCTCCGGCCGCTCCGCGTCGAACCGTTCGGCGCCTAACGGGATGTCCGCGTACTCGCCGAGGAAGGTGCCAGCCTGCGCCAGGTGCGCGTCGGTGAAGAAGTAGCGGAAGCCCGCCGCCGCGAGGTGCTCGTCCGTGCCGCGCCGCACCGCCACCCGCCGCCCGCCCGGCACCGGCTCCCACGCCCCGCGCGGGCGATAGGCGCACTCGGGGAGCCAGCACCCGGCCGGGTCCTTCCCGAAGAGCCGGCGGTGCTCGGCGCGGCCCGCCGCGAGCTGGAGGCGGATGCTCTCGTCGCGCCCGAGCAGCGGCAGGAACCCGTGGGTCGCCGCCGAGCTCATCAGCTCGATCCGCCCGCGCGCCTCGAGGTCGCGCAGCGGCGTGATGAGGTCGCCGCCCGACGACCGGAACAGCGCGCGCAAACGCTCGAAGCGCTCGCGCCAGAACGACGCCAGCGGGAGGAGCGGCGTGTCCCCGGTCGCGGCCAGCGAGGCCGGCGCCTCCGCGCAGGCCGCCAGGCGCTGGGTGAAGAACTCCTCCATCAGGGAGGTGAACGCCGGGCTCGCCAGCTGGTCGGCGAGGATCGGCGTCACGCCCAGCGTGACCGGCGCGGCGACCCCCTCGCCCTCCAGCGCCGAGAGCTGCTCGATGAGCGGCAGGTAGGTGTCGAGCGCCGCCTCGCACAGCCAGTCGCTGCCGTGCGGCCACCGCCCGTGATGCAGCACGTACGGCAGGTGGCTGTGCAGCGCCAGGACGAAGTCGGTCATGCGCGGGAGCTCAGGGCGCGCCGGTACACGTCGAGGTACCGCTCCGCGGAGCGCGCCCAGGAGAAGTCGCGGCGCATCGCCTCGCGCCGGTGGCCCGCGACCGCACCCGGGTCGTCGAAGAGCGCCATCGCGCGCCGGAGCGCCACGTCCAGCGCCGCGCTGCTGTATGCGTCGAACACGAATCCCGTCACCT
Source organism: Gemmatimonadota bacterium (assembly GCA_041484135.1). GTDB lineage: Bacteria > Gemmatimonadota > Gemmatimonadetes > Gemmatimonadales > JACORV01 > JACORV01. Next base: position 18,073 of record JBGPHD010000025.1, on the reverse strand, counting down.
GGTCCTCGATCGTGTCCGCCAGGCCGCCCACCCGCCGCGCCACCGGGAGCGCGCCGTAGCGCTGGGCCCGCATCTGCGTGAGGCCGCACGGCTCGTAGAGCGAGGGCATCAGGAGGAAATCGGCCCCCGCCAGGAGCTCGTGCTCCCGCGCGTCGTTGAACCCGGTGTTCACGCCGACGCGCTCGGGTGCCTCCGCGGCCAGGCTGCGCAGCGCGTCCTCGTACCGCGGCTCGCCCACGCCGAGGAAGACGAACTGCGCCGGCGAGTCGTGGACCGTCTCCGCCGCGAGGATGAGCTCGAAGCCCTTCTGCTCCACCAGGCGCGCGCTCATACCGAAGAGCGGCACGTCGTCCCGCTCCTCCAGGCCCCAGGCCCGCTGGAGCGCCGCCTTGCATTCGCGCTTGCCCTCGAGATGCTCCGGCGTGAAGCGCGTTTCGATCTGGCGGTCGGTGGCCGGGTTCCACGCCACCGGGTCGATCCCGTTCAGGATGCCGACCAGGCGGCTCCCCAACCCGATGAACGCGTCGTGCAGCCCGAAGCCGCCCGCCTCGGTGCGCAGCTCGTGCGCGTGGGTCGGGCTCACCGTGGTCACGAGATTGGCGAACACCAGGCCGCCCTTGAGGAGGTTGGCCTTGCCGTACCACTCCATCTTCGACCAGTGCCAGAGGTCGGCGGGCAGGCCCAGGTCGGCGAGCACCTCGGGCGGGTAGTGGCCCTGGTACCCGGCGTTATGCACCGAGAGGACCGTGGACACACTGTCGAACCACGGGTCGCCCGCGAGGAGGGTGCGCAGGAAGACCGGCGCGAGCGCGGTGTGCCAGTCGTGCGCGTGCAGCACCACCGGCCCCGGGCCGAGGTCCGGCAGCACGCGGAGCGCCGCCGCGCACAGGAACCCGAAGCGCCGCGCGTTGTCCGCGTAGTCGCCGCCCGGCTCGCCGTAGATCCCCGCCCGGTCGAAGTAGCCCGGATGCTCGATGAAGAGCATCCGCGCCTTGCCGCCGCGCGCCGCGGTCTTGTGCACCCGCGCCGGCTCGAGCCGCGGCCCCACCGGCACCGTGAACCACTCGCCCGCCGACGCCGTCTCCGGCGGACGGTCCCACGCGCCGCGATAGTACGGCATGATGACGGTGGTGCGGACCCCGGTCGCCGCGTGCTGCGACGCGAGGCCGCTCACCGCCTCGGCCAGCCCGCCGGTCCGGGCGTACGGGAGATACTCCGCCGTGAGGTGCACCACGCGGGCCTCCTCGCCTCCCGGCGAGCGGAGCAGCGGCTCCCGCGTCAGGGCGCCTCGCATGGCCGGCACCGGATGCTCAGGCCTTGGGCGGGTCATCCCCGCTGAACGTGCCGCAGGCGGCGGGGACATAGTAGTGGTTGGCATACTGTCGCAGCATGCGCCGCGCGGTGAACCGCTCGCAGGCGGTCTTGAGGGCCTGCTTCATGACCTGCACCCACCCGGGCGAGACGCCGGCGCCGTTAGGCTCGTGCTCGTAGTAGAGCGGCACCACCTGCTCCTCGAGCAGGCTGTAGAGCGCCTCCGCGTCCGACGCGTCCGGGTCCGAGCCCGGCGAGGGCGTGGGGATCGCCCAGCCGTTGAGCCCGGTGTACCCCTCGGCCCACCAGCCGTCGAGGGTGCTGAGCTGCGGGACCGCGTTGAGCGCGGCCTTCATCCCGCTGGTGCCGCACGCCTCCATCGGCACGCGCGGCACGTTGAGCCAGAGGTCCACGCCCTGCACCAGCCGGTGGGCCAGGTGCAGCTCGTAGTCCTCCAGGAACGCGATCCGGCCCTCGAAGCGCGGGTCCCGCGTGAACGAGTAGACGCGCTGCAGGATCTGCTTGCCCGGCTCGTCGGCCGGGTGCGCCTTCCCGGCGAACACGAGCTGGACCGGCCGGCGCGGGTTGGTGACCAGGAGCCGCAGCCGCTCCACGTCGCGGAAGATCAGGTCGGCCCGCTTGTAGCTCGCGAAGCGCCGCGCGAAGCCGATGGTGAGCGTCTCCGGACTGAAGAGCGCCCCGGCGCCGGCGAGCCGCCCCGGGTCCCCCCACTGGGTCCGCCAGCGCCGCCGCGCCTCGTCGCGCATGAAGGCGAACAGGTCCGCCTTGAGCGCCTCGTGCACCCGCGCCAGCCGCGCGTCGTCGATCGCGAGCACCGCGTCCCAGGCACCCGCCTCGTCGCGCCGGCTGTCCCAGTCCCGGCCGAGGGCCTCGTCCAGCAGGTCCATGAGCGGGTTCGCCATCCAGGTCGCGAGATGCACCCCGTTGGTCACGTGGCCGATCGGCACCTTGGCGGCGTCGCGCTCGGGCCAGAGGTCCCGCCAGATCTTCCGGGTCTCCCGCTCGTGACGCTCCGAGACCCCGCTCACCCGGCCCGCCAGCCGGATGGCGACCGCGGTCATGTGGTAGAGCCCGTGGTCCTGCACCGGGTGGCGCCCCAGGGCGAAGAACGCCTCGCGGCTGATGCCCATCTCCTCCCAGAAAGGGCCGGTACACAGCTCCACCGCCTGCTGCGGGAACATGTCGTGCCCCGCGGAGACCGGCGTGTGGGTGGTGAACACGCTGCTCGCCCGCACCTGCGCGACCGCCTCGGCGAAGGGCACCCCGGACGTCAGCAGCTCACGGAGCCGCTCCACCATCATGAACGCGGCGTGCCCCTCGTTGGCGTGCCAGGCCGCGGGCTGGATGCCTAACGCCCGGAGGACCCGCACTCCGGCCACGCCCAGGATCCACTCCTGCCGCAAGCGCAGCTCCGGCACGCCCACGTACAGCTTGTGGGAGAGCTCCCGGTCCTCCGGGTCGTTCCGCTCCAGGTTGGTGTCCAGGAACAGCACCGGCACCCGCCCCACCTGCATCCGCCAGGCGCCCACGTGCACGTCGCGGCCCTCGCAGCGCACCACCGCCAGGTGCGACTCGCCCGAGGCGCTGAGCAGCGGGGAGAGCGGCGTTAGCGCCGGATCGATGTGCTCGTCGGAATCCTCCTGCCAGCCGTCCACTCGCAACCGCTGGTCGAAGTACCCCTTGAGATAGAAGAGCCCCACCGCCACCAGCGGCACGCCGAGGTCCGAGGCCGCCTTGCAGTGGTCGCCGGCCAGGACGCCGAGACCGCCCGAGTAGACCGGCACCGAGTTGTGCAGCGCGAACTCGGCGCAGAAGTACGCCACCGGCCTGGCAAGGCACTCGGGGTGCGCATGCGCGAACCACGTGCCCTCGGCCGTGGCTTCGCGCGCGAGCCAGGCGGCCGCCGCGTCGTAGCGGGCGACGAACTCCGGCTCCTGGGCGAGCGCGGTCAGGCGCGCCGGTTCCACCCGGTGCAGCAGCTCGATGGGGTTGTGCCGGGTGTCGCGCCAGAGCCGGGGGTCGATGGCGCGGAACAGGTCGCGTGCTCCCCGGTTCCAGCTCCACGCGATGTTGGTGGCGATGCCCGCCAGCCCCTCGATCCGCTTGGGCAGGTAGGGAATGCTCGTCGGCGGATGCGTCATCGTGGCGGTGAAACTACCGCCCCGCGCCGCCGGGGACAAAGGCGGCCCGGGGCGCCTTCACGAAGGTTCATCGCGGCTTCATCGTTTCTTCACCATCGCCGGTGCAGTGTCCACCCATGCACACCTTGCACCACCGCGAGCGGCATCGGCCGACCCCGGGGTATTCGCTCGATGAAGTAGCGAAGCTCCGCCGGATGATCGCGGGCGGGGGCGGGCACATGACCTGCCCCGACTGCCACCATCCGCTCGACCCGCGCGTGGGCCGTGACCACGACACCGCCATCTGGGTGGTGCGGTGCCACGTCTGCGGCCGGGGCGTCGTGATGCAGGTGGAAGCCGAGGGGACCGTTCCCGGGACCCCGCCGGAGCGGTAGTCCCTCCGCTATCGTCCGTTCGCGGCGCCGCGTAGTTTATCGCGCATGCGCTCGTATCCGAACCTCTCCACGCTCGATCATCCGCTCATCCGCCACAAGCTCACCGTCCTGCGTGACAAGCGGACGCCCACCAAGGACTTCCGCGACCTCGTGGCCGAGATCGCCATGCTCATGGCGTACGAGGTGACGAGCGACCTGCCCACCGAGCCCAAGGACATCGAGACCCCGCTCGAGCGGATGGAGGGCGCCAAGGTCTCAGGCAAGAAACTGACCCTCGTCCCCATCCTCCGCGCCGGTCTCGGCATGGTGGACGGCATCCTCCGGCTGATCCCCTCGGCGCGGGTCGGACACATCGGCCTCTACCGCGACCACGACACCCTGAAGCCGGTCCCCTATTACTTCAAGGCACCCAGCGCCCGCGAACAGCGCGATTTCTTCGTGCTCGACCCGATGCTCGCGACCGGCGGCTCCGCGGTCGACGCCTGCACCACGCTCAAGGTTGCCGGCGCGCGGTCCATCCGGTTCCTCTGCATCGTGGCGGCGCCGGAAGGCGTGGAGAAGATGCTGGCCGCCCACCCCGACATCCCGATCTACGCCGCCGCCCTCGACCGCCAGCTCAACGAGCACGGGTACATCCTGCCCGGCCTGGGCGACGCCGGCGACCGCCTGTTCGGCACGCGATGAGATGCGCCTAACGTTCCTCGGTGCCGCCGGCGAGGTCACCGGCTCGATGCACTACCTCGAGGTCGGCGGCAAGCGGATCCTGCTCGACTGCGGCCTCTTCCAGGGACGCCGCGAGGAGGCGCGGACCAAGAACCAGCACTTCCCCCTCGCGGCCGGCGACGTGGACCTCGTGGTCTTGAGCCACGCCCACATCGACCACGTGGGCCGCCTGCCCATCCTCGTCAAGATCGGCTACCAGGGCCCCATCTTCTGCACCCCGGCCACGCGCGACCTCGCCTCGATCATGCTCCCCGACGCGGGGTTCATCCAGGAGAAGGACTTCGAGTTTCTGCGGAAGCGCGGCCACGACGGCCTCGCCGAGCCCCTCTACACCGCCGCCGACGCCACCGCCGTCGCGGACCACATGATCTCGCTGCCCTACGGACGGCCCCTCGACGTGGCCGCCGGCATCCGCCTGACGTACACCGACGCCGGGCACATCCTCGGCTCGGCCTCCGTGGTGCTCGACATCGACGCCCCGGGCCGGCCGCGCCGGATCGTCTTCTCCGGCGACATCGGCCGCTGGGGGCTCCCCATCATCCGCGATCCGCAGGCGCCCGCCGGCGCTTCGGACGTCCTCATCGTGGAGAGCACCTACGCCAACAAGGCGCACGAGTCGGTGGAAGGCGCGCAGGACCTGCTCGCGAAGTACGTCGGCGCCGTCGCCAAGCGCGGCGGCAAGATCTTCATCCCGAGCTTCGCCGTCGGCCGCACCCAGGAGATCGTCTACGAGCTGCACGGTCTCGTGGCGGCCCACAAGATCCCGGAGATCCCCATCTTCGTGGACTCCCCGCTCGCGGTGAACGCGACCGACGTCTTCCGCCTCCACCCCGAGGCCTTCGACAAGAGCGAGGAGCTGATCGGCCGGACCCCGGACCTCTTCCGCTTCCCCATGGTCAAGTACGTGCGCTCAGTGGAGGAGTCGAAGCAGCTCAACAGCATGCACGGCCCGGCCATCATCATCGCCGCCTCCGGCATGGCCGAGTCGGGGCGGATCCTGCACCACCTCGCCAACGGGCTCGGCAACCATCGCAACCTGGTGCTCTTCGTCGGCTTCCAGGCGGCCTACACCCTGGGCCACCGCCTGCAGTCGGGCGAGCGCGAGGTCCGCATCATGGGCGAGATGGTCCCCGTCCATGCCGAGGTCGCCACCATCGGCGGCTACTCGGCCCACGGCGACCGGACCGAGCTCCGCCGCTGGGTCGAGGCGATGGGGCCGCGGCCCGGACGCGCCTTCGTGGTCCACGGCGAGGCCGAGCAGGCCCTGGCGATGGCGGGGATCCTGAAGGACCTCGCCGTCCCGCAGGTGGACATCCCGACCCTCGGCCAGGCCTTCGAGCTGTAGGCTCTGCCAACCTTCTTCCCGCCGACGCTGTCAGAAGACTCATGAAACCCGACATCTACACCTGTCGTATGGTGGATGCCTGACGTCTGTCTGATCACCGCGCAGGAGTCCGTATGCTGAGCTTCGTCGCCGCGACCTTTGCGGTCAGCTCCGTCGTCGCGCATCCCGCCGTGGCGGACATCGCCGCGGTCCGCCAGCTCGCCCTCGCCGACACGTTGCGTCCCCGCGCCGCCGGTACGGCGATCCGGGCGGTCCCCGCCGCGCCCCGGCTCGACGGCCACCTCGATGAGGCGGTCTGGGCGTTGGCGCCGGTGATGTCGGACTTCACGCAGCAGGATCCCATGGAAGGGCAGCCGGCCACGCAGCGCACCGACGTCCGCGTCGTCTTCACCGACGAGGCGCTCTACGTCGGCGTGCGGGCCTTCGACTCGGAGCCCGATCGCATCGCCGCCCAGCTGACGCGTCGCGACGTGGACTCGCCGTCGGACTGGATCGTGGTCGCCGTGGACTCCTACCATGACCGCCGCACGGCCTTCCAGTTCTGGGTGAACCCGGCCGGCGTGAAGCGGGACGTCTACGTGTTCAACGACAACGAGGAAGACGACTCCTGGGACGCGGTGTGGGACGTGGCCGTGACCCGTGACGGCAACGGCTGGACGGCCGAGTACCGGATCCCCTTCAGCCAGCTGCGCTTCCCTCGGGCAGCCTCGCAGAGCTTCGGCTTCAACGTTGGTCGCAAGATCAATCGCACCAACGAGTTCGACATGTGGCGCCTGATCCCCAAGAACGCCTCGGGCCAGGTTTCGCTCTACGGCGACCTCGAGGGGATCGAGGGGATCCGCCCGCCGCGCCGGCTCGAGGCCCTGCCCTACTCCGTGGGCCGGGGTACCCGGAGCCTCGCCGAAGCGGGGAACCCGTTCCGCACCGGCAGCGACATGGCGGGCTCCCTGGGCGCGGACGTCAAGTTCGGCGTCACCTCGAACCTCACCCTCGACGCCACCATCAACCCCGACTTCGGGCAGGTGGAGGCGGACCCGGCGGTGGTGAACCTCTCGGCGTTCGAGTCGTTCTTCCCGGAGCGGCGTCCCTTCTTCAGCGAAGGCGTGAACATCTTCCGCTTCCCGTTAGGCTCGGGCGACGGCGCCAGCGAGGACCTCTTCTACACCCGGCGCATCGGGCGGCAGCCCCAGGGTTCGGCCGACCCGCGCGGCGGCTACGCCGACCAGATCGACCACACCTCGATCCTCGGCGCGGCCAAGCTGTCCGGGAAGACGCCCGCCGGCTGGACGATCGGCCTGCTGGGCGCGCTGACCGCGCAGGAGCTGGCGGGGGTGCGCGATTCCCTCGGGGTGGGCCACCGGGACGTGGTCGAGCCGCGCTCGCAGTACTTCGTCGGCCGGCTCGCGCGCGATTTCCGCCAGGGCCGCACCGTCCTCGGGCTTTTCGGCACCGCGATGAACCGCGATCTGCCGGCGAGCCTCGACTACCTGCGCAGCTCCGCGTACACGCTCGGCATGAACTGGTCGCACCGGTTCGGCCACGACGCGTACGCCTTCCGCGGCTCCGTGGTGGGGAGCAACGTGCGCGGCTCTCCGGCGGCCATCACCAGCACCCAGGAATCGTCGGCGCGCTATTACCAGCGGCCCGACAACACCTACGAGGAGCTGGACACCACGCGCACCTCGCTCTCGGGGCTCGCGTTCCAGGCCACCCTCGGGCGTGAGGCGGGGAAGTGGCGGTGGGTGGAGGGCCTGGACACGCGCGCCCCCGGCTTCGAGTCCAACGACATGGGGTTCATGCGCAACGCCGACTACGTCAGCCAGTTCAGCTGGGTGCAGCGCCGCTGGACCAGCCCCGGGCGCGTGTTCCGACGGATCAACGTGAACCTGAACCAGTGGTCGAACTTCAACTATGGCGGCGACCGGACCAACTTCGGCTACAACGTCAACACCAACTTCACCCTGCTGAACTACTGGGGCGGCTTCTTCGGTGTGAACCGCAACGAAGCCGGCCTCTCGACCGGAGCGCTGCGCGGCGGCCCGGCCATCAGGTCGACGGGCGGCACCAACGGGTGGGCCGGCTTCTTCAGCGACGAGCGCAAGCCGCTGCGGGTGTTCGGCAACGGGTGGTTCTGGGCCGGGGACGCGGGCGGCAGCTGGGCGGGCGGCGTCTCGTCGGACGTCTCCTGGCGTCCTTCGGGCCGGATGGACTTCACCGTCTCGCCCGGCATCGACTGGAACGTGGACGACTGGCAGTACCTCGACACGCGCAACGTCCTGGGCGCCGACCAGTACCTGTTCGGCGAGATCCACCAGACGACGCTGGCGATGGCGTTCCGCGGCAGCGTGACCTTCACCCCCACGCTCACGCTGCAACTCTACGCCCAGCCGTTCTACTCGGCGGGGCGGTACACGGAGTTCAAGCGCACGGCCAACACCCGGGCGCGCCGGTATGCGGACCGGTTCGACATGTTCACCGGGAGCCGCCTCCAGCGCGACGCGGACGGCAACGTGTTGATCGACATCAACGCGGACAACACCACCGACGTGCAGCTCGACGATCCGGACTTCTCGTACGTCTCGTTCCGGTCGAACATCGTGTTGCGCTGGGAGTATCGGCCCGGCTCGACCATCTTCCTGGTTTGGCAGCAGAACCGCAGCGGCTTCACGACCGACGGCCGCTACCGGTTCGGCGACGCCACGCGGAATCTGATGGACACCCGGCCCGACAACGTGTTCGTGGTGAAGGTGAACTACTGGCTGAGCTTGTGATGCAACGGCCCGGCAGCGGCCGGCATCCAAGAGGATAGCCCAGCCACTGCCAGGAGCCGTTCATGTTCGCACCCGTCTTCGCCGCCGTGGTGGCGTTGCAGCAGCTTCAGCAGCAGCGCCAGACGGTGACCGGCCCTGTGCCGGCTCCCGCCGCCATCGCCTCCGACACCGGCACCATGCGCCACACCAACGGGCGCACGCCGCCCGTGGCCGCCGCGATGCGCCTCACGGGTGCAGCGATCCACCTGGACGGCAGGCTCGACGAGCCGGTCTGGGAACAGGCCGAACCCATCACCAGCTTCACGCAGACGGTCCCGCATGAAGGGGACCCGGCCACCGAGCGCACCGAAGTGCGGGTCGTGTACGACGACGAGGCGGTCTACGTGGCGGCCCGCCTCTTCGACTCCGACCCCGCCGGCATCCGCAGCCAGCTCGCCCGTCGCGATGCCTACACGGAGGCCGACCGCTTCGAGGCGGCGTTCGACTCGTACCACGACCACAACTCGAGCTTCGTCTTCGGCGTGAACCCGAGCGCCGTCAAGACCGATCATCTCATCGGCCAGGACGGCTACTCCTACGACGAGGGCTGGGACCCGGTGTGGGACGTGGCGACCAGCCGCGATTCCCTCGGCTGGACCGTCGAGATGCGGATCCCGCTCTCGCAGCTGCGCTTCTCGACCGCGGAGACGCAGGTCTGGGGCGTGCAGTTCTTCCGCCACATCCAGCGCAAGGCCGAGGACGACGTGTTCGCGTGGTCCGCGCAGAACGAGCGCGGGTACGCGTCGTTCTTCGGGCACCTGTTCGGCCTGTCGCACCTGCCGCAGCCGCGGCGCCTCGAGGTGCTGCCGTACACCACGGCACGCGAGGAACGGATCAACCCCGGGGCGGCGGGCAACCCCTTCAATGACGGCTCGCGCGAGATCGCGTCCGCGGGGCTCGACCTCAAGTACGGACTCACATCCAACCTTACGCTCGACGCGACGTTCAACCCCGACTTCGGCCAGGTCGAGGCCGACCCCGCGTTCGTGAACCTGTCCGCTTTTGAACAGTTCTTTGAGGAGCGGCGGCCCTTCTTCATCGAGGGCGTGGACATCTTCCGCTTCGGCGGCGAACAGTTCTTCTACTCGCGCCGCATCGGCCGCGAGCCGCAGGGGTCCGCCAACGACCGTGGCGGCTACGTGGACCAGCCGCAGCAGTCGTCCATCATCGGCGCCGCCAAGCTCTCAGGTCGCACCGCGGGCGGATGGTCCATCGGTCTGCTGGAGGCGGCCACGGCGCGCGAGTTCGCGACCGTGGACTCGGCCGGCGTGAGGTTTCAGGACCAGGTCGAGCCGTTCACGAACTACTTCGTCATGCGCGGCAAGCGCGACTTTCACGGCGGCTCGAACCAGGTCGGCTTCATGGCCACCGCCGTGAATCGCAACATCGACGATCCGCGCCTCTCGTTCCTACGGACCTCCGCCTATACGGGCGGTGTCGACTTCGGCCATCGGTTCAGCCACAACCGGTACAACCTCACGGGGTCCTTCGGCTTCTCGCGCGTCGCGGGCGATACCGCGGCCATCCGCCGGGCTCAGCGGTCTTCCGCGCGTTATTACCAGCGGCCCGACGCGCCCGAATCCGACTACGATTCAACGCGGACGTCGCTCACCGGCTGGTTCGCGACGCTGAGCCTGCAGAAGGAGGCCGGCCGCTACCAGTTCGGGCTCTACACCGAGGCCATCTCCCCGGGCTTCGACCTCAACGACGCCGGGTTCCTCACCTCCGCCAACTACGCCGTCGCGTCGGCCTTCTTCAACCGGCGCTGGACTCGGCCCGGCAAGGTGTTCCGCTACGTGTTCCTGGGGAACAACGCCGGCGCGAACGTCAACTTCGCTGGCGTGCGCACCAACTTGCGGTACAACTTCAACTCGTTCTTCCAGTTCCTGAACTACTGGGGCGTGGACGCGCATTACAACGTCAACTTCCGCTCCCTCTCCCAGACCCTCACGCGAGGCGGGCCGCTCGCCTATTCGCCCACCAGCTGGAACGTCAACGGCGGCGTCTCCACCGACTCGCGCAAGCGGCTGTCGCTGTCGCTGTATTCCAGCTACAGCGAGAACCTGATCGGCGGATGGGGATGGTACCTGGGACCCTACCTCAGCATCCGTCCGACGTCGGCTACCTCGATCTCGATCGGCCCGTCCTACAGCTCCACGAACGCGATCCTGCAGTTCGTGGGCTCGGTGGCGGACTCGACCGCGCCCACGACCTTCGGGCGGCGCTACATCTTCGCGCAGATCCAGCAGCGGGCCCTGGACCTCACCACCCGGCTCAACGTCACCTTCACCCCGCGGCTCTCGCTCCAGCTTTACGCCCAGCCCTTCGTCGCCACGGGGGATTACTACCGGTTCAAGGAGCTGGCCCGGCCCCGCTCGTTCGACTACGTGTACTACGGCGAGACGCCCAGCTCGTCCCTCACCCCGCACTGCTTCGACGCCGCCAGCACCGAAGTGGCCTGCGGCGCCGGCGCGCCCGCGCCCGCCTACTACGACGCCGACCCGGACGGCGCCGGACCCCGGCCGGCGGTGCAGGTCGGCAACCCCGACTTCAGCTCCCGCTCGCTGCGCGGCAACGCGGTGCTGCGGTGGGAGTACCGCCCCGGCTCGACGCTCTTCTTCGTGTGGACCACGTCCTGCTCGGCCTTCAGCGGCGACCCGCGGTTCAGCGCCGGCGACGACGTGCAGCACCTGTGCCAGGGGCCGTCGGACAACGTGTTCGCGGTCAAGATGAACTACTGGCTGAGCTTCTGAGGACGGTAGTACGTTTGAGCGATGCGTCGTCCAGTCCTGCTCACGGTCGTCGCTCTCGGCGCGGTGTGGCTCGTCAGCCTGGGCACCGTGGTCGCGGCGTCGAAGCGGGACGCGGCCGGCCCGTCCGACGCCATCGTGGTCCTGGGGGCCGCGCAGTACAACGGGCGGCCCTCGCCGGTCCTCAAGGCGCGCCTCGATCACGCCGTCGAACTCTACCGGCGCGGCCTCGCGCCCTTCATCATCGTCACCGGCGGCGTTGGCGCGGGTGACACGCTGAGCGAGGCCGCCGTCGCGGAACGGTTCCTATGGGGCGAGGGCATTCCCGGGCCGGCCATCCTGAAGGACGACGCCGGCCGCTCATCGGTGGCGTCGTTGCGCGCGGCGGCGCGGCAGATCCGGGCGCGGAGCGGCCGCACCGTCCTCCTGGTCAGCGACGGATTCCACATGCTGCGCCTTACGATCATTGCCAGGCGACTGGGACTCGAGCCGCGGCCCTCCCCGGCCACGGCGAGCCCCATCAGCACCAGCCTGCGTCTGGAAATACCCTATCTTCTCGCGGAGTCGTTCAAGGCTCCAATCGCATACCTGGTCACGAGGTCCAAATGACAAAGAGCTCGTTGGCAGACGCACAGATGCGCAGACGCGCAGCGGTCTTCGGTCGGCAGTGGGCAGTGGTCGTGGTGGCCGCCTTCGCCGCGGCGTTCACGGCTTCCTTCACGCCGCTGGCCGCGCAGCAGCTGCGCGTTCCCTACACGACGTTCACGCTCCCCAACGGCCTGCAGGTCATCCTGCACGAGGACCACTCGGTGCCGATCGTGACCGTGAACACCTGGTATCACGTCGGCTCCGGCGACGAGCGCCTCGGCCGCACGGGGTTCGCGCACCTGTTCGAGCACATCATGTTCATGGGCTCGCAGCACGTGCCCACCGGAGACTTCGACCGGCTCCTCGAGGCCGCCGGCGCCGACAACAACGGCTCCACGACCGAGGACCGCACCAACTACTACGAGGACGGGCCCGCCAACTCCCTGCCCCTCATGCTGTACCTCGACTCCGACCGTATGGGCTTCCTGGTCGCGGAGATCGACTCCGCCAAGACCGACCTCCAGCGCCGCGTGGTGCAGAACGAGCGGCGGCAGAGCTACGAGAACCAGCCGTACGGGCTCGCCGAGGAGAACATCCTCCAGCGGCTCTACCCCGAGGGGCACCCGTACCACCACTCGACCATCGGCTCCATGGCCGACCTCGACGCCGCGTCGCTCGAGGACGTCCGCAACTTCTTCCGGACGTACTACACGCCCAACAACGCCACCATCTCGATCGGCGGCGACATCGCGCCGCGCGCCGCGCGCCGGCTGGTGGAGCAGTACTTCGGCGACGTGCCGCGCGGGCCGGCGGTGACCCGCCCCGACGTCCCGGCCTTTGCGCTCCCCGCCGACGTCTACGCCACGCTGGAAGACCGGGTGCAGCTCCCGCGGGTCTACGACACCTGGCACACGGTCCGCGCATTCGCGGACGACGACGCCGCCATCAACGCCCTGGGCGACATCCTGGCGGGCGGCAAGTCCTCGCGGCTCTACCGCCGCCTGGTCTACGAGATGCAGATCGCCACGATGGTGGTCGGGTTCCAGGACGCCGGGCGCCTCGACGGCAAGTTCGAGATCATCTCGACCGCGCGGCCCGGACACGACCTCAACGAGATCCAGCGCGTGATCGACGAGGAGGTCCGGCGCATCGCCGAGACGGGCCCGACGCCGCGCGAGCTCGAGCGGGTGCAGAACTCCGATGAGGCGCAGTTCCTCGACGGGATGGAACGGGTGGGCGGCTTCAGCGGGAAGGCCAACCAGCTCAACTACTACAACTACTTCGCCGGCACGCCGGACTTCTTCCAGCGGGACCTCGATCGCTACCGGAGCCTGACGCCCGCCGACATCCAGCGGGTGGCCCGGCAGTACCTGGCGCAGCATCGCGTCGTACTGAGCGTCGTTCCGCAGGGACAGACGAACCTGGCGGTGACGCAGGGGGTGACACCATGAAAGACAGACGCGCAGACGCGCAGACGCGCAGACGCAGCGAAGACAGACGCACAGACGCACAGACGCGCGGACGCACAGGTATTCAATCGCTGGGGCGGCCGCTCGGTCTTGCCGTGACGGTGGCGGTCCTGTTCGGCGCCGCCACGCAGCTCCTGCCCGCCCAGGCACTCGACCGCGCCCATCCGCCCACGCTCCCCCCGGCGCCCGCCCTGCGCGTGCCGCCGGTGCAGACCGCGACCCTGCCTAACGGTCTGGAGCTCGCGGTGGTCGAGATGCACGAAGTGCCGGTCGTGGACGTGACCCTGCTCCTCCGGGCCGGCGCGGTGCGCGATCCGGCGGACCTCCCCGGCCTCGCCACCTTCACGGCCAACATGCTCGACGAAGGGGCCGGCACCCGCACCGCGCTCGACATCGCGGAGGAGGTCGCCTATCTCGGGGCGGGCTTCTCCACCGCGGCGGGACTCGAAGCCGCCCAGGTGTCCCTCCACGTCCCCAAGCGGCGCCTCGGTGCCGCGCTCGACCTCATGGCCGACGTGGTCCTGCGGCCCACGTTCGCCGACTCGGAGATCGGGCGCCAGCGGGACCTCCGGCGCACGAATCTGATCCAACTCCGCGACCAGCCCACGGCCATCGCGCCGATCGCCTTCAACGCCATCGTCTTCGGCTCGCAGCACCCGTACGGGCGGCCGGCCGCCGGCAACGAGGCGTCCACGGCGTCGCTGAACCGGGACCGCGTCACCCAGTTCTACCAGACGTACTACCGTCCCAACAACGCCCGGCTCCTCATCGTGGGCGACATCACGATGTCCGAGGCACGGCGGCTGATCACCGAGAAGTTCGGCGGATGGGCCCGCGGCGACGTGCCGGCCCTGACGCTGGTGACCCCGCCGGCTCCCACGGGCCGCACCATCTACCTCGTGGACAAGCCCGGTGCGGCGCAGTCCGTCATCCGCATCGGCCACGTGGGCGTGGCCCGCTCCAATCCGGACTATCCCGCGCTCCAGGTCCTCAACGTGATCCTCGGCGGCTCGTTCACCTCGCGGCTCAATCAGAACCTCCGCGAGGCCCACGGCTACAGCTACGGCGCGTCGTCGCGGTTCGACATGTACCGGATGGCCGGCCCGTTCCGCGCCTACGCCTCCGTCGTGACCGCCAAGACCGACAGCTCGCTCATCGAGTTCCTGCGCGAGCTCCGGCGGGTGCGCGATGAGGCCGTGCCGGCCCAGGAGCTGGACAAGGCCAAGTCGTACATCGGCCTCAGCCTGCCCAGCGACTTCGAGACGACGGCGGGGACCGGCGGCGAGTTCGCCGACCTGCTCGCGAACGACCTCCCGCTCGATTTCTACAGCACGTACGTGCAGCGCATCAACGCCGTGACCTCCGCCGACGTCCAGCGGGTGGCCCGGCAGTACATCGATCCCGATCACTTCGCGATCCTGGTGGTCGGTGACCGGAGCCAGATCGAGGCCGGGATCCGCGCGCTGAACGAAGGGCCGATCTCCGTGCGCGACATCTGGGGCCAGGAAGTTCGGTGACGGACGAGGAGGCACCCGGCCGGATCGGCTCGCAACGCCTCTACACCGGCCGGGTGCTCAACCTCGACATGGACGCCGTCCGGTTCCCGGACGGCACGACGGGGGAGCTGGAGATCATCCGTCATCCGGGCGCGTCGGCGGTCGTGCCCGTGCTCTCCGATGACACCGCCTCCGACCCCCAGATCCTGCTCATTCGTCAGTACCGCTACGCGGCGGGCGGACCCGTCTGGGAGATCCCCGCCGGCCGGCTCGACCAGGGAGAGACCCCCGAAGCCTGCGCACGCCGCGAGCTGCTCGAAGAGACCGGCGCCGAAGCCGCACGGCTCGACCGCCTCACCACCATCCACACCACGCCCGGCTTCACCGACGAGCGCATCCATCTCTTCGCGGCGTGGGGACTCACCATGCGGGGCCACCAGCGGGAAGCGGACGAGTTCATGGAGGTCCATCCGCTCGCGCTGAGTCGCATCCTCGGCATGCTCAAGGACGGCGAGATCACGGATGCCAAGACCATGGTGGCTGTGCTGTTTTTCGCCGGTTTTCGTCTAGGGCTGTAATCAAAAGAGGACGACCGAGACACCGCCAATCTGGCACATGACTGAACTCAGAATCAGTGTAACGCCTCCCAGAACAACACCTTACCACTAGCGCCATCAGGGGTGGTCAGCCCAGGTATGCTTCCTGCTTAATTGGAACCACACAACCACTCGCATCGTTGGGAGACACGTGGCAATCGTGGTGAAGGATGGCATTCGCTCGGCCAAGCGGCCGATCCCGGCTCCCCGTCCCCTCGAGATCCTCGAGGATGGCCGGGTCGTCCAGACGTTCCTGGACGGGGATGCCGCCGCCTTCACCGAGCTGGTGGTGCGCTACCAGACGCGGCTGCTGAACTTCATCTATCGCACCATCGGGGACCGGGAGCGGGCGGAGGACCTCGTTCAGGAGGTCTTCATCCGGGTCTACCGGCACCTGCACCGGTTCGACCAGTCCAAGAAGTTCTCGACCTGGATCTACACGATCGCGTCGAACCTGGCCAAGAACGAGCTGCGGAACAGGAGCCGCAACCCGCTGGTCCTCTTCCAGACCATCCGGAAGCAGTGGGAGGCGGACCACCGGCCGCTCCAGTTCGAGGACTCGAGCTCCAGGCCCGACGACCTCTACCGCAAGCGGCACCTCAAGGAGCTGGTGGAGTGGGCGGTGGCGCAGCTCCCCGAGCATCACCGGGTGGTCTTCGTCCTCCGGGAGCTGGAGGGCAAGACCTACGAGGAGATCGCCGAGATCACGGGCTGCAACCTGGGGACCGTGAAGAGCCGCCTCAACCGGGCCCGCAACAACTTCGCGGCCATCATCGCCCCCCGCCTGGACTGACCCGGGCTCGCGCCCGGCCAGGCAGGACCCGGCCGAGCGGGCGGGAACCCCGGCGGGCCTGTGAGGTACTAGGTGGGTCCACGCCCGGGCTTCGATGAACTGCTTCGCGTTCCGAGAAAACTACTCCGACTACACTGACGGCCTCCTCGACGAGGCCGCGGAGTTCGGCGCCCGGCAGCACCTGGCCGAGTGTACCGCGTGCAGGCGATTCGACGAGGCATTCCGGACCGGGGTCGGATTGCTGCGTGAGATGCCTACCGTCATGCCCTCCCGTTGTTTCGGCAACACCCTGCGCCAGAAGATCCGTCACGAGGCCGTGGCCTCGACCCCCGCGTTGCGGCGCTGGTCGGGAGTCGCCGGTGCGATGCTGATCGTGACCGTGATCGGCGTCGTCACCTGGGAACGCCGCGAGGGGCTGCCGTCGGGGGCCGCGCCGGTCGCGCTCTCCAAGCGCTACCGCACCCCGGCCCACACCTGGGACGCACGAAACTCCATGGTAGTCCAGCTCGCCCAGGACACCGCCCCCTACCCCGACGATCCCTTTCATCCCATCCCCTCCGCGACCATCGCGCACAGCGCGCTCTACGCGAGCGACCTCTCCTTCGAGACCCCCGCAGTCTGGAACGGGCACTAGCCCGGAGAAGCCTTTGCGGGCACCACTTTTCGGGCTAAGTTGCGCCCGATGCCCGACCTGAAATACGATGCGCTCCTGCGCTCTCTCAAGAAGGGCGACATCCGGCCGACGTACTACTTCCACGGCGACCAGGAGCTTCTGAAGGACGACGCGCTCCACGACCTGCTGGACGCGGCGCTGGACCTCCCGACACGCGATTTCAACCTCGACCGCCGGCGCGCCGCGGACACCTCCGCCGAGGACTTCGAGTCCCTGACGATGACGCCGCCGATGATGGCGGCGAAACGGGCCGTGGTGCTCACCGAAGTCGAGTCGCTCCAGCAACGACGTCCCAGGGCGCAGGCGCTCCGTACGGCGCTGATCGCGTACCTCGGGCGGCCGTCGCCGGAGACCCTCCTCGTCCTGGTGCAGTCCTCCGGCGAGAAGCCCGATCCCGCGATCGCGAAGCTGGCGACCGCGGTGGCTTTCGACGCGTTGCTGCCCGAGCGGGTGGGGCGGTGGATCCGTCATCGGGCCGGCAAGGAGAGCCTCGAGGTCACGGACGACGCCATCGAGCACTTGCTGGCCACGGTGGGGGACGATCTCGCCCAGCTCGCCGCCGAGATCGCGAAGCTCAAGGCGGCCGTCGGGGATCGCCCGGCCACCATGGAAGATGTCGTGGACCTCGTGGGGATCCGACATGGGGAGACGATCTACGACTTCGTGGATGCCGTGACGGGGCGGCGCTTCACGGATGCGGTGGGAATGATCCCGTTCCTGCTCGACAGCCCCGGGGTGTCAGGGGTCAAGCTCGTGACGGCTCTCGGCGTGGCGCTGACCGGCGTGTCGCTCGCGCGGGCCTATCTCGACGGGCGGATGGGGCTCGAAAGGGTGTCCCGCGCCATCACGGATGACATCGTCGATGCGAAGCCCGGGAATCTGCGGCGCTATGGCGTCGAGGCGGCGCGCTGGGCCGCGGACGCGGGAGCGTGGAGCGCCGAGGAGCTGGCCGCTGCGCTCGAGCGCCTGCTGAACGCCGACCG
>JBGPHD010000024.1:0-25852 GCA_041484135.1 Gemmatimonadota bacterium | reverse complement strand
CGCAGCTCGCGCACGTTGCCGGGCCAGTCGTGGCGCTGGAGCATGTCGATGGTGTCGGTCGCGATCGGCTGGGTGATTTTGTGCTTGCTCTCGAACAGCCGCACCAGCATCGGAATGTCGTCGGGCCGCTCGCGCAGCGGCGGCACCTTGAGCCGGAACACCGCCAGCTTGAAGAACAGGTCCTCGCGGAAGCGGGCCTTCTTCACCTCGACCTCGAGATCTTTCTGGCTGGCGGCGATGACCCGGACGTTCACCTTCACCGTGCCGCTGCCGCGCTTGATCTCCTTGTTCTCGATCGCGCGCAACAGCCGCGGCTGAGTCGCCATCGGCAGCTCGCTCACCTCGTCGAGGAACAGGGTGCCGCCCTCGGCCTCCTCGAAGAGGCCGCGCTTCTGCACGATGGCCCCCGTGAAGGCGCCCTTCTCGTGGCCGACGTCGCCTCGGGCCGCTTCCGGGAGGATCTCTACTACCGGCTCAACGTCGTCGGCGTCCGGCTCCCGCCGCTCGCGGAGCGGCCCGAGGACGTGCCACTCCTGATCCGCGCCCTGCTGGAGCGGCACAGCCGGCGGATCGGCTGCCCGGTGCCCGAGATCGAACCGGCGGCGCATCGCGCCCTCCTCGACCATGTCTGGCCCGGCAACGTGCGCGAACTCGAGAACGCGCTGGAACGGGCGATGGTGCTCGCCCGGGGCGGCGTGATCCGGCGGCCCGACCTGCCGCACGCCGTCCTCGAGGCCGCGTCCCCGCCGCGGCCCCGTCCCGCCGGCGACATCTCGCTCAAGAAGTTCGCCGGCGCCGCGGAGAGCGAGGCGATCCGCGCCGCCCTCGAAAGGAGCGGCGGCAACCGCCGCGAGGCCGCCGCGCTGCTCGGCATCTCGGTCCGCACGCTCTTCTACAAGCTGAAGGAGCTGGGCATCTCCGAGTAGCGCGGTGCGTCGGAGTTGACACGTCGCGCAAGGTTCCGCGCCCTCCATTGCCCGGTAGAGCATTACCGTCGCCTCATGCGACGGCGCCCTCCACACCCTCATGAAGGCTTCACGCTCGTCGAAGTCATCGTCGCTCTCGTGCTGCTCACGATCGGCGTGCTCGGGCTCGCCGGCGTCGCGCGTTCGGTCACCCGCCTGACGACGGAGAGCCTCCGGCTTACCACCGCGGCGGTGCTCGCCGGCTCGAGGGTCGAGCAACTGCGCGCCGGCGGGTGCGTCGGCGCGCTGTCGGGAACGGCGGTGACCGGCGCGTACGCCGAATCGTGGTCCGCGAGCGGCGCTGGGGCGGCGCGCGCGGTGCGGGTCACGGTCACCTACCCGGCCCCGCCCGGGCTGCGCATGCGCGCGCTCGCCGCCGTCATCGCCTGCGCGCTCGATCCGCCGTCCGGCGCGCCATGACCCGCCGGAACGGCTTCGCACTGGTCTTCACGATCTTCGCCCTGGTGCTCATCGCGGCCCTGGTCACCGGCGCCTTCTTCGCGGCGGAGCAGGAACTGCGGGTGGCGCGCAATGGCGCGGATGCCCAGCGCGCCCTCGCGGCGGCGGAGGCGGCCGCGGACCTCGCGATCGCGGGGTGGGACGGGAGCCGGCTGAATGCGATGACCGCCGGCGATTCCCAGGAGGTCGGCGTGTCGCTTCCCGCGGGATCGAGTCCTGCCGGCGCCGTCGTGTTGCGACTCAACGCGCAGCTCTTCCTGGTGCGGGCGACCGGAGGAGATCCTGCCGCCGGGACGTCGCGCACCATCGGCCGAGTCGTCAGGCTCGACAGGCCGGGCCTCGCGGTGCGGGCCGTCGTCTCGGTCCTGACCACGGCCGACCCGGGCGTGGCTTCCAGTACCGACGGCGCGGACCAGGATCCCCCGGGATGGACCTGCGACACGCTCGTGCGGGCCACGGTCCCGGGGGTCGTGGTCGGGCCGTGGCCGGTGGAGTGGGACTCGCTCGCCGCGTTGGCGCGGACCGCGGTCGATCCCTCCGCGGTGCAGGCCGAGCTTGGAGCGGGTGTGCCACTCGTCCTGGCGCGCGGCGATGTCACGCTGACCGGCGGCCGCGGACGCGGCCTGCTCCTGGTGGATGGTGACCTCACGATCCAGGGTGGATTCGAGTTCGACGGTGTGGTGGTGGTGCGCGGCGCGGTCACGATGACCGGTTCGGCGGGGACGGTCCGCGGGGCCGTGGTGGCGGCAGCGGTTCGGGCGAGTGCCGCCTCGCCGGGGACGGCTCTTCTCAGCTACTCGAGCTGCACGGTGAACCGGGCGCTCGAGACTGCAGCCGTGGCCAGGCCCATCGCCCGTCGGGGGTGGGCGCTCCTTTTCTGACCCTGAGGGCCGACCAAGTGCGTATCCTATTGCAACGATGGCACTTACAGACTCTGCGGTACGCTGCGCCCTTCGCGCCGCGCTCCGGCTTCACGCTGGTGGAGCTCATCATCGCCATCACGATGGCGTCCATCGTCCTGGGCGCGGTCTACCGGATCCTGGTGAACAACCAGCGCTTCTACCGGGCCCAGAGCCAGATCGTGGACGTGCAGCAGAACGTGCGCGCCGTAGCGGAGATCCTCCCCGCGGAGCTGCGCGAGTTGGACGCCGCCGACGGCGACATCGTCGCCATGAGCGACACCTCGCTCACCATCAAGGCCATGCGCGGGATCACGGCGATCTGCGCCGCGCCGGACGTGGCGGGCGGGAAGATCACGGTCCGGAACAGCCTCACGTACGGCTTCCGCGCGGTGGACCCTACCCGGGATAGCGTGCTGGTCTTCTCCGATGGGAATGTCCAGATCTCGACCGACGACCGGTGGCTCCACGCGCCCGCGGCTGTCGTGACGACCGGCGTGACGTGCACCGACGGCACGGCGGCGACGCGGTACACCCTTACCGGCATGGTGGGCGGCATCGCACAGCTCGCCAACGTGACCGAAGGCTCTCCGGTGCGGAACTTCGAGGTCGTGAACTACCGCCTGTACGACGATGGGACGGGCACGTGGTGGCTCGGGGTCCGGTCCTTCGTCAACGGCGCCTGGGCGGCCACCTCGCCGGTCGCGGGGCCGCTCCGGCCCACCGACGGCATCGGATTCACCTACTACGACGCCAACGGGGCCGTGACAGCGACGAAGGCCAACGTGGCGCAGATCGCTCTCGCCATACGGGGGCGAAGCACCCAGCCCATCCAGGTTCAGGGGCGGCGCTCTGGGCAGTTCCAGGACTCGCTCCGGGTGCGTGTTGCCCCGAGGAACAACTGACGCTTCGGGTCGATTCCGGGCCGGGTTTCCCGCAGGTGCCGCGCGTGTAAGTGATGGAAATCACAGAGCTTCCGACGCCTCGATTAAAGTATCTTGACAAGTCAGGGGGTGAGCGCTATCCTAGGAGGCGCTTCTCCCCTATCTTCTTGAACCAACGGCAGATATGGCCCTTTTCGGTGGCAAGAAGAAAACGATCGGCCTGGACGTCGGGAGCGGCCTCATCAAGCTGGTGGTCATCGACCACAGCAAGGGCGCACCCGAGCTCGTCAAAGTGGCCATCACGCCCGTCCTCGCCGACGCGATCGTCGAGGGCGAGGTCATGGACCCCGGCATCGTCGCGGATGCCATCCGGGGTCTTTTCGTCACCGGCGGGGTGAAGCAGAAGAACGTGGTGACGGCGGTGGGCGGCCGCGACGTGATCGTCAAGAAGATCCAGATGGACCGGATGAAGGAGTCGGACGCGCGGGAGGTCATCCGCTGGGAAGCCGAGCAGCACGTGCCCTTCGACATGGAGAACGTGGAGCTCGACTTCCAGATCCTGGACCCGGACGCCGAAGGCCTCCAGATGAACGTGCTGCTGGTGGCGGCCAAGCGCGAGCTGGTGGAGAACAAGCAGTCGCTCCTGACCGACGCGGGCCTGCAGCCCGAGATCATCGATGTCGACGCCTTCGCCCTGCACAACGCCTTCGAGATGAACTACCCCGACGAGCTCGCCGGCATGATCGGTCTGCTGAACGTCGGCCACGAAGTGACCAACATCAACATCCTCGAGGACGGCGTGCCGATCCTCACCCGCGATCTGGCGCTGGGCACGCGCCGGTTCCGCGAGGACCTCCAGCGGGAGCGCGCGATGAGCGCGGAGGAGGCCGACAAGCTCCTCCAGGCCCACGAGCGCTCGCCGGTGCTGGATCCCTACGTGGAGAGCCGCGGCGAGGAGATGTCGGTCGGCATCGAGCGGGCGGCGGCCTTCCTCCAGACGGCCAGCAAGAGCGGCGTGGCCATGTCCAAGATGTACATGTCGGGGGGCGGCTCCCGGATCCCCGGGCTTGGCGAGGTGCTCGCCGACCGGCTGCACATCCCGGTCGAGAAGGCCAATCCCATCAAGAACGTCAAGGTCCGTGACGGCGTCTTCGACACCCTCTCGATGGACGAGGTGGTGCCGCTGTTGATGCTGCCGGTGGGCCTGGCGCTCCGGGCCGGCTAGGCCGGGGCGATCACATGATCGAGATCAATCTCCTCCCGGGCTCGAAGAAGAAGCGGGGCGCGAAGGGCGCCTCCTTCCAGATGCCCGATTTCAAGGCGATGCTCAGCACGGTGAAGGACCCGTGGCTGATCGCGTGCGTCGCGAGCTGGGCCATCGTCCTGGTGCTGGTCGGCTTCTTCTACCTCCCCCGTCGCGCCGCCGTCGCCGGTCTCGCGCCCAAGCTCGAGGCGGCCAAGGCGGATGCGCGGCGGCTCGATCAGGTGCTGCGCGTGCGCGCGGGCTTCGAGGCCAAGCGCGACACGGTGCAGCGTCAGATCGCCGTGATCCGGGACATCGACCGCGACCGCTACGTCTGGCCGCACCTGCTGGACGCGGTGACCAAAGCGCTGCCGCCCTACACCTGGCTTGACGACATCTCGTCGTCGGCCGCCGAGGGCGCCGATTCGGGTCAGCATGCGACCGGGTTCCAGATCACCGGCAAGTCGGCGGACATCCAGGCCATCACGCGGTTCGTGCGGAACCTGGAAGAGTCGCCGTTCATCGAGGGCGCGAACACCAGGTCCACGGGCGCCGTGACGGAGCAGGGCCGTGACGTGTTCACCTTCATCATCTCGGCGCGCTATCAGGTGCCCGATACCGCCATCCTCACCATGCAGCCGCTGGCGGCTTCCGTGGTGCAGGGCGTGCGTTCCGGCGGCGGGCAGCCGCGGAGGCGCTGAGCGATGGCCGTACTTCCGCAGGACGTGCGTGGGCAGGTCTTCCTGGCCCTGACGGTGGTCGCTCTCTCGGGCGCGTACTTCGTCTGGTCGGGTACGCCGATCGGCGGCGTCCAGGGGATCACGCAGCTCGGCAAGACGCGCGACTCGCTCCAGCTCCAGATCGACTCGACCGAGGAACAGGTCCGCAAGGCCAAGCGCGACGTGCAGCACGGCGCCGTGCGGGAGCTCGAGCAGCGGCTGGCGGAGTACCGCGCGACGCTGGACCTCATGCGCCAGCTGGTGCCCCTCTCGGGCGAGGTGCCCAACCTCCTCGACGATATCTCGAGCCGCGCCAAGATCCGCGGCGCCAACGTGGTGAACTTCGTCCCGCAGCCCGTCGAGTCGGGATCGCCGTTCGACACCCAGCGGTTCCGCTTCACCGTGACGGGCCAGTACGACCAGATCGGGGACTTCCTGGCGGACGTCGCGAGCCTGGCGCGGATCATCGTGCCGTACGACGTCAAGCTCTCGCGCATCAACAGCCCCACGGCCGACACCGCGCTGCGCCGGACGGGGACGCTCCTGCAGGCGCAGTTCCAGATCCGCACGTTCGTGAAGCCGACCGTGAGCGACACCAGCACGGCGCCGAACGCGCATCCGGCGGCGCCCGCCGCACCGGCCACGCCGCCGACGCGCCGAGGTGCCGGTGAGTAGGGGCGTGCGGCGCACCGTGGCGGCCCTGTGTGTGGCGCTCGCCGCGCCGCTCGCGGCCCAGCAGCCGGCGCGGCCCGCTCCCGCGCGGCCGGCCCCGGCCCGTCCCACGGCCCCGGTACGCCAGGCCACGCCGCCGCGCGACTCGGTCGTGGTGGACAGCGTCCACATCGACTACATGCGCGAGGTCTTCAATTACCAGGGCGGCACGCGGGACCCGTTCCAGACGCTGATCACCTCCAACGAGGTCCGGCCGACGCTGCAGGATCTGCGGCTCGTCGCGATCCTCTACGACGCGCGGTACGGCAACAGCGTGGCGGTGGTGCGCGAGGCGGGGAACACCCGTCCGCACCGCCTGCGCCGCGGCGACCAGATCGGCCGGCTGCGCGTCATCCAGATCCGACAGTACTCGGTGGTCTTCCAAGTCGAGGAATTCGGCTTCGAGCGCCAGGAAGAACTGACGCTCTCACGACCGGAGGCAGGTCATCCATGAAACGAGCCCCGCTCTTCCTGCGCTCTCTCGGGGGACCCCTGTCCCTCGCGGCGCTGATGGCGGCCACGCCCGCCACTTCCGCCGGCCCCACGGCCGACGTCACCGCGGTCAGCGTGCTGCCCGCGGCGGGACGCGCGGACCTGGTGGTGGACCTGCGCGGTGTGGTGGAGGTGTCGGACTTCGTGCTCACCGGGCCGGCCCGTCTCGTCCTCGATCTGGTCGGAGCCCGGCTCGTGGCGCCGACGATCCAGTACGACGGCGTCAACCGCGGCGGCATCCGCAATATCCGTTATGCACAGTTCCGGCCCGACATCGTGCGCGTGGTCGTCGAGCTCGACACGGCGCGGGACTACCAGGTGAGCCAGCAGGAGGACGCCGTCCACGTCGCGTTCGACGCCTCGGGGCCCTTCGACGCGTGGTCGAGCGACGCGGGCCGCGTGATGGCGGCGCGCCCGCCCGTGAACCCGGCCGCTCCCGTGGTGACGCCGGCGCCCGCGCCCGCTCCCGTGGCGGTCGCTCCGGCCCCGGCACGGCCGCGCGCACCGGCGCCGGCGCCCGCGATGGTCGGGCCGACCGCGCTGCAGCAGCAGGCGTCCCAGCAGCCGCGCATCAGCGTGACCTTCGACCGGGCGTCGATGCAGGAGGTGATCGCCAACTTCGCGGCCTTCTCGGGCCGCTCGATCATCACCGGCAAGGACGTCTCGGGTGAGGTGACCGCGGAGATCCACGACCAGCCCTGGGACGTCGCGTTCAACGCGATCCTCGCGGGACAGGCTCTCGCCGCGAGCGAGCTGCCCGGCGGCATCATCCGGGTGGACAGCCGCGCCAACCTCGCGACCCAGGACTCGCTCGAGCCGCTGACCACGCGGATCATCAAGATCAACTACGCGCGCGCCACCTCCCTCGCGCCGTCGGTGGCGGGCGTCGTCACGCCGGGCCGCGGGCGCGCGGTGCCGGACACCACCACCAACTCCATCATCGTGACCGATCTCCGGTCCCGCATCGCCATGGTCGATTCGTTCATCCAGGCGCTCGACGTCCGGACGCCGCAGGTGGCGATCCAGGCCCGCATCATCTTCGTGGACCGCTCGGACCTCGAGGACCTCGGGATCCGCTATGACCTCGGCTCGAACCAGGCCTTCTTCAACCGGCTGATCCAGCGCTCCGACGCGAGCGGCACGCCGTTCAGCCGGGATGTCAACGTCATCAACCTCGGCGGCAACGGCGTCGCGGCGATCGCCAACGCGAGCGAGGTGCTGAAGGACGGCAACCCGGCGTTGCAGCTGATCTACTCGACGGTGCTCGGCAACTTCACGCTCACCGCGTTCCTCGACGCGCTCCAGACGGTGGCGCTGGCCGATGTACAGGCCGAGCCGTCGGTGACGGTCGTGGACAACCGCGAGGCCAACATCTTCGTGGGCGAGCGTACCCCGATCCGCCAGATCGACGTGGCCGGCGCCGGCGCGACGGGCGGCGGCGTGGCCCGCGCGACCACCACGCTCCAGGAAACGGGCATCAAGCTCCGGGTCACGCCGCACGTCGTGGCGGGCACCCGCGAGATCCTCCTCGAGCTGCACGCCGAACGCTCCGCCGTGGCCGCGTCCACGGTCTCCGAGCTCGGCGCCATCTTCACCACCCAGGAAGGCACCACGGAGCTCCTGGTCGGCGACGGGGAGACGGCGGTGATCGGCGGGCTCACTGTGACCGAGGTCACGGTGTCCAAGACCGGCATCCCCTTTCTTGTGGACCTGCCGGTGCTCGGGCGGTTGTTCGGGTTCCGGAGCTCGTCGGAGCGGCGGCGGGACTTGCTCATTCTCGTGACGCCGCACATCGTCGATGACATGAACCAGGGAGCGACTCCGCCTGCTCGGCCCTGACCGTCGTATCCCGCGCTTCCTGAAGCGGCTCGCCGTCCTGGCGGGCTGCGCGCTCGCCGTCACCTACTGCGGCGAGCAGGGACGTTTCGGCACCGGCCCCACGGGCGGCGGCGGCGGCGGCGGCGACACCGAGAACCCGGTCGCCACGATCACGTTCCCCGGCGGCGCGGCCGACACCGTCGTCGACATCACCGACAGCCTGAAGTTCACCGTGCGCGTCACGGACAACGTGCGCGTCGCGACCGTCCAGGCGCGCGTCACCGGGCTCGGCGGCTTCGCGCTCGATACCACCGTCCTTGACACGACGGTCGCCACCGCCTCGACCGACGTCACGCGCTCGTTCACGGTCGCGCTCCCGGCCAGCTCCACCGGCCAGCGGCTGGCGATCGCGGTGACCGCCACCGACGCCACCGGGAACGCGGGGTCGGCGACGGTGAACGTGGTGGTCCAGGACCCGCAGCCGCCCGTGATCACCGTGAAGCAGCCGCTCGCCGGCGCCACGGTGGCGGCCGGTGCCGCCGTGACGGTGATCGTCAAGGCGACCGATCCGTCGGGCATCGCGCAGTTGGGCACGCGGCTCTTCCAGACCCGTGACGCCCTCGGCAATCCGCGCCTCATCACGATCTCGGCCCGCAGCTACGCGACCCGGGTCGAGTCCAAGACCGACACCTTCGCACTCCTGGTGCCCGACACGACCAACCCGGGCACCTACACCATCCACGCGTTCGCGGTGGACGGCAGCCCCGGCGCGAACGTCGCCACCTCGCCGGACATCTCGATCCAGGTGGTCGACACCCTCCTGCCCTTCGGCACGTTCCTCAACCCGCCGCTGGACAGCCAGATCGTGGCCGGGGACAGCCTCCGCATCACCTTCCGCGCCCAGGACCGTGCGGGGGTGGACAGCGTGGTGTTCACCGGCTTCCAGCAGAAGGGCGATTCCTCGCTCGGGACCGACCAGCAGATCCTGCGGTTCAACAGCAAGAAGGCGACCTTCGTCGGCCAGCCCGACAGCGTGGTGGTCACGCGGTTCCTGAACGCGGTGCTGAGCGACTCGACGACGTCGGACTCCGTCTTCCTCCGGGCCCAGATCTTCGACGTGGGCGGCAACGTCACCACGGTGCTCCGCCGCGTCCGCATCGTCGCGGGGCCGTTCGTGCGGGTGGGGCTCCCCGTGGCGGGCGCGCGGCTGCCGGTGGGGGTGCCGGTCACGGTGAAGATCGTGGCCCGCGATCCCGACAGCGTGCGCACCATGGGCTTCATCGCCACCGGCGTCGCGGCGGGACGTGACTCGATCGTGCGGATCTCGCCGCTCAAGGTGGTGGACAGCATCCTCACGCTCTCCCTGCCGGTGAGCGCGAGCGCGGTGCTCGGAGCGGATACCATCACGCCGTTCGCCACGGATCGGATCGGGAACCGGTTCCTCGGCACGCCGATCGTGATCAGCTTCCAGGATACCGTCGCGCCCACCGACACCATCAAGGCGCCGGTGCCCCCGGACCTCCCCGTCACGGTGGGGGACAGCTTCCTCGCGACGGTCCGCGTGCTCGACAACCGCGGCGTGTCGTCGCTCCAGTTCCTCGGGGTGGCGTACCGCGGCAACCGCGACCTGGGTACCGATACCGCCGTCACGAGGTTCGCGACCCGCTCGGTCGTGATGCCGCAGCGGACCGATACCACGATCTCGCGCTACATGCGCGCCGTGCCGGAGGACTCGACCTCCGAGACCGTGTACCTGATCGTCGTGGTGCAGGACTCCTCCGGCAACACCCGGCGGGACTCCACCACCGTCGTCATCGTGGACGGCCCGCGGGTGCGGATCCTGACCCCCACGGACAGCGCGCTGGTCTCGGCCGGGAAGAGCGTCAGCATCTCGGTGCGCGGCATCGACCCCAACGGCGTCCGGATCCTGGGCTGGTCGGCGAGCGGCGTCGCGACCAAGCGCGACTCGGTCATCGCCACGCCGGTGGCCTCGGCACTGGCGGACACGCTGGTCTTCACCAGCAGCTTCCTCGTCCCGCTGGGCACGCCGGCGGGCGCGATCACCGTGGTGCCGTTCGGCCGCGACTCGGTCGGTGACCCGTCCGGGACGGTGCCGGGGATCACCCTGATCGTCCAGACCATCTCCACCGACGTCACGCCGCCGCTCGTCCAGTTCAACGTCGGCGCGCGGGTCGAGGTGGACGACACGGTCACCGTGCGCGCCAACGATCCGAGCGGGATCAAGCGGATCGGTTTCATTGCGCGGAACGTCACGACCGGCGCGATCATCCGCGCGGACTCGCTGAACTTCGTCGGCAACGTGACCGACATCACGCAGGGGTTCGCGCTGAACGTGGACACCCTGTCGGTCTTCCCGGCGCAGATCACGATCGAGGCCTTCGCCCTGGATTCGGTGAACAACCGCGGCGTGTCGAGCTTCACGGTGGCCAAGGCGGCCCCGGCTGACGCGGAGACGCTGACGGTGGTGGCGGGCAAGACGATCGCGCTGCCGCTGGGCGGCGCCATCGGCGACGCGATCTACAACCGGAACCGGAACGAGCTCTACCTCACCAACACCACGCTCAGCCGGCTGGAGATCTTCCAGCTGACGGACAGCTCGTTCGCGCCGGCCATCCCGGTGGGCTCGCGCCCGGCGGGCCTCGCGCTCTGGCCGCGCGACACGCTGGGCAACAACGCCGACACGGTGATCGTGGCGAACTCGGGCGGGACCAACCTCTCGATCGTGGACGTCTCGGCGGCGCGCGTGGAGCGGCGCCGGCACCGGCTGCCGAACTACCTGGTGCAGACGGTCAAGACCCAGACCAACGCGGGCGGCGGGGTCGACATCATCATCACGGAGTACTCGTTCTCCGACCGGCCGTTCTACGTCGGCGCGGTCTGCGACTCGTCCTTCGGCGGCACGTGCATCAAGGTGCAGGCGATCTACTCCACCACGCCGACGCTGGCGCAGTCCAGCCCGTTCACCAACCGCGGCTACCTCGCGTGGGACGAGCTCACCGCGCCCGCCGCGACGCCGCGTGGGCACCTCTTCTATGAGACCGCGATCGGCGGCAAGGACACGCTGCAGATCATCGCCGTGCGCGACTCGGCGCCCGGAGCGGCGACGCGCGACACCGTCCTCGGCGCCGGTCTCGGCACCCTGGTGACGCTGGACGAGATGGCCTACCGCGACTCGACGTTCGTCCGCAACTCGGGCGACTTCAACCACACCCTCATGGGCGAGGGCGGGATCGGCGTGACGTTCGCGCGGGCCCTGATGTTCGACGCCCGCTCCGGCATCCGGTACGACACCTCCGCGGTCTGCAACACGCTGGTCGGCGCCCCGCTCAACTGCACCGGCCAGTTCGACCGCGGCGTCTCGGAGAGCGTGCACCTCAGGGACTTCGTGTCCAACCGGGCGTCGGTGGTGCACTCCATCGCGACCAACTTCAACGGGCGCACCAACCTGGTGCGGGCCGATTCGATCTACGCCTTCGACTTCACGCTCCGCCAGACGGGCCTCATGCCGATCGGCTCCGCGAACGCGGGGATGGACTTCCCGCGGGAGAACAACTTCGACGCGGCGACGCGCGGCACCGGCGGCTTCGGTGGCGTCGGCAGCCCCAACAACCGCCTGCTCTTCGCGGCGCGGCCCGATGCCAACATCGAAGTGTTCGACACGTACTTCTACGCGGTCGTGGCCACCATCCCGACCCGCGACCCGATCATCGGGCCCATCCGCGTCGCCACCAACGGTTCGGGCCAGCGGATCCTCGTGGGCGTGACGGCGAACGGCATCGTGATCGTGCGCGTGCCGAACCTGACCAACCCCTTCCCGGTCGCGCGGCCGTGAGGGCCGGAACGGGTCCGCGCTAGCGGCGCCGACCGCACCGATCCACGGGACGTTGACGAGCCCGGCCACGATGGTCGGGCTCTCGCACTCTAGGGAGATGTGGCCAGCTCCATGATCCGCTTCACCACCGCCGGCGAATCGCATGGACGCGCGCTCGTGGTCATCGTCGAGGGCGTGCCGGCCGGCCTGCCGCTCGAGGCCGCCGACGTGAACCGCGACCTCGCCCGCCGCATGCAGGGGTACGGGCGGGGGGCGCGCATGAAGATCGAGGCCGACGCCGCGCAGCTCCTCTCCGGCGTGCGCGCCGGCGAGACGATCGGCTCCCCCATCGCGCTGCTCATCGAGAACCGCGACTGGGCGAACTGGGAGGACGTGATGAGCCCCGGGGCGCGAGACGAGCCGCCGCGCCGGAAGCTGACGCGCCCGCGGCCCGGCCACGCCGACCTCGCCGGCGCGCTGAAGTACGACCGCGCCGACGCGCGCGACGTGCTGGAGCGCGCCTCCGCCCGGGAGACCGCGGCGCGGGTGGCGGCGGGCGGGGTCTGCCGCACCCTGCTCGCCACGTTCGGCATCGAGATCGGCAGCCACGTCATCGCGCTAGGCGGCGTCGTCGCCGTGCCGCCGGTCCCGCTCCCCGTTCCCCTCGACCCCGTCGCCGATCTCTCGCCGGTCCGGTGCCTCGACCCCGCAGCAGAGAAAGAAATGATGGCGCGCATCGACGCCGCCAAGGACGCGGGTGACACCCTGGGCGGCCTGGCGGAGATCGTGGCGCGCGGCCTGGTCGTCGGGGTCGGCAGCCACGTGTCGTGGGACCGCAAGCTGGACGGGCGTCTCGCGGCGGCGCTGATGTCGATCCCGGCGGTGAAGGGGGTCGGGATCGGCCTGGGCTTCGGCGCGGCGGCCGTGCCGGGCTCGCAGGCCCATGACGAGATCGACCGCGCGGCGGAAGGCGCGGCGCGTTCCCGGGGCGGCTTCACGCGGCGCAGCAACCGCGCCGGCGGGCTCGAAGGCGGGATCACGACCGGGGAGCCGCTGGTGCTGCACGCGGCCAAGAAGCCCATCTCGACGCTGATGAGCCCGCTCGCGTCGGTGGACCTCGCGACCGGCAAGGCGGCCAAGGCGCAGAGCGAGCGCTCGGACGTGACGGCCGTGCCCGCGATGGGCGTGATCGCCGAGGCGATGACGGCGATCGTGCTGGCCGGGGCGTACGTCGAGAAGTTCGGCGGCGACTCGCTGGGAGAGATGCGCCGCAATTACGACGGCTACCTCGCCCAGCTCGACCGGCGCCGCGCCGGCTGGGAGCCGCTTGGCTAGGAGGCACGTGATCCTGGTCGGGCTGCCGGGGTCGGGGAAGTCCACGGTCGGGCGCATGGCGGCGGAGCGGCTCGGCGCCGCCTGGGTGGACCTCGACGCCGTCATCGCGGAGCGGGCCGGGAAGTCCATCCCGCGGATCTTCGCCGAGGACGGCGAGCCGGCCTTTCGCGCGCTCGAAGCGGAATTGGGGGACGGTGTCCTCGCGGGGGAGGCGGTGGTCTTCTCTCCCGGCGGGGGCTTCATCCTGGATCCGGAGCGCCGCCGTCACGTCCTCGCGCGCGGGCTCGTCATCTACTTGGAGACCGCTCCCGGCGTGGCGACCGCGCGCCTCACGGGAGCGGGCGGCGCGGCCGACCGGCCGCTCCTCAAGGGCGGCGACCCGGTGATGAGGATCACCGAGCTGCTGCGTCAGCGTGAGCCCGCCTATCTGGAAGCGCATGAGCGGGTTACGACCGATGCGGACGGACCCGAAGAAGTGGCGCAACGCGTCGCCGAGCTTGCCCGGGCGAAAGGTGGCTGGTAGACTTGCCGCCCTTCGAAGGGAACCGGGGCGGGTAACAGTAGTAGGGATGGAGACCGGCGGTTGATGCGCCGGTGACGGACCCGTTCAGACTGAGGGCCATGGCGGAAGCCGGGAAGAAGACGCTCGTCGTCGTCGAATCGCCCGCGAAGGCGAAGACGATCGGCAAGTACCTGGGGAAGGGCTACACGGTGAAGGCCACCGTGGGGCACATCCGGGACCTGCCCGAGCGCGAGCTCGGCGTGGACGTCGATGCGAGCTTCAAGCCCAAGTTCGTGACCGTGAAGGGCAAGCAGAAGGCGATCACCGAGCTCAAGGCCTCGGCGAAGACGGCGGACGAGATCCTCATCGCGACCGACCCGGACCGCGAGGGGGAGGCGATCGCGTGGCATGTGAAGGACCAGATCGGCCGCAAGAACGACAACGTGAAGCGGGTCCTCTTCCACGAGATCACCAAGGACGCGATCCAGGCGGCGATCGCGCACCCCACCACGATCGACGCCAAGAAGGTCGAGGCGCAGCTGGCGCGGCGCATCCTCGACCGCCTGGTGGGCTTCAAGGTGAGCCCGCTCCTCTGGAAGGCCATCAAGACCGGCCTCTCGGCGGGCCGGGTGCAGACGGTGGCGCTGCGGATCCTCGTGGAGCGCGAGGACGCGATCCGGAAGTTCGTGGCGCAGGAGTACTGGAGCATCACCGCCAAGCTGGACAAGGGCGGGCACGAGTTCGACGCCGAGCTGCACAAGCTCGACGGCCACAAGCCGGAGATCCACGACCAGGCCGCCGCGGACGTCATCGTCGCCGGGGTGAAGGACGCCTCGTTCGTGGTGTCGGATGTGAAGCGCAAGGAACGGCGCAAGCGGCCGCCGGCGCCGTTCACGACCAGCACGCTCCAGCAGGAAGCCGCCAAGCGGCTGGGGTACTCGTCCAAGCGCACCATGCGCATCGCGCAGGACCTGTACGAGGGCGTGGAGGTGGGCGACGAGGGCGCGGTCGGTCTCATCACCTACATGCGCACCGACTCGACGCGCGCCGCGGCGAGCGCGGTGGCCCAGGCCCGGGAGTACATCGGCAAGACCTTCGCGAAACCGTACCTGCCTGAGGCGCCGAACGTCTACGGCGGCTCGAAGAACCCCCAGGCGCAGGACGCGCACGAGGCGGTCCGCCCGACCGACGTGATGCGCACGCCGGACGGGGTGAAGCGCGACCTCTCCGCCGACCAGCTCAAGCTCTACCAGCTCATCTGGCAGCGGTTCGTGGCCTCGCAGATGGCGCCCATCGTCTACGACACCACCACGGTGGATTTCGACCTCAAGCGCTACCTCTTCCGGTCCACCGGGTCGGTCCTCCAGTTCGACGGCTATCACCGGCTCTATCACGAGGCGCGCGAGCAGGGCGAGGGCCGCACCCTCGACGACCTGCCGCCCCTCCCGGTGCTCGAGGTGGGGGACGCCGTCACGCTGCGCGGCGTGATCCCGGAGCAGCACTTCACCGAGCCGCCGCCCCGCTTCAGCGAGGCGTCGCTGGTCAAGGAGCTCGAGCACCTCGGCATCGGCCGGCCGAGCACCTACGCCCAGATCTCGAGCACGCTCCTCGCCCGGCACTACGTGGAGATGCTGGAGAAGCGCTTCCACCCCACCGAGCTCGGCGAGACGGTGAACAAGCTCCTCGTCCCGCGCTTCCCCGACATCTTCAACGTCGAGTTCACCAGCGAGATGGAGTCGGAGCTGGACCGCATCGAGGAGGGCGAGCTGACCCGCCTCCAGGTGCTGGAGGATTTCTGGGCGCCGTTCGCGAAGCGGCTGAGCGAGGTGGTGCCGGCGGAGATGATCGCGGAGGCGCACGACCTCTCCAAGCTGGCCGACGAGCGATGTCCCGAGTGCGGCAGCACGCTGGCCGTGAAAGCCGGCCGCTTCGGTCCGTACATCGCCTGCACCAAGCAGAACGACCCGGAGTGCAAGTACACCAAGTCGCTGCGCAAGCCTCGCGCGCCGGACCGGCCCACCGACGAGGTCTGCGAGAAGTGCGGCCGCGCGATGGTGATCAAGACCGGGCGCTTCGGCGAGTTCATGGCCTGCACGGGTTACCCCAAGTGCAAGAACACCAAGCCGGTGCCGTTGGGTGTGAAGTGCCCCAAGTGCGTCATCGGGGACCTGGCGGAGCGGCGTTCCAAGCGGGGCCGGTCGTTCTTCGGGTGCAACCGGTATCCGGCCTGCGATTTCTCGGTGTGGAACCGGCCGGCGCCGATCGTCTGCCCGTCCTGCGGCAACATCGGCATGGAGGTCAGGACCACCAAGACGAAGGGCGAGACCCGCAAGTGCCTCAAGTGCGGGACGGAGGTCGTGGTGGAGTCCGTGGAAGCCCCTGAGGTGACGGCGCCGTCGCTGAGCTGAGCGCCACCGTCACCGTCATCGGCGGCGGCCTCGCGGGCTGCGAGGCGGCCTGGGCGCTCGCCGAGCGCGGGGTCCGGGTCAGGCTCGTCGAGATGCGTCCCCTCGTCCGGACGCCCGCCCATCAGACGGACCGCCTCGCCGAGCTGGTCTGCAGCAACACCTTCAAGAGCGTCGAGACTTCCAACGCGCACGGCCTCCTCAAGGCCGAGCTGCGGCTCCTGGGGAGCTTGCTCCTCGGTTGCGCGGACGAGGCGCGCGTGCCGGGCGGCAGCGCCCTCGCCGTGGACCGCGTGCTCTTCGCGCAGCGGGCCACCGACCGGGTCGGCGCGCACCCCGACATCGAGGTCGTCCGCGAGGAGGCGGTGACGCTCCCCGAGCCCGGCATCGTGGCCACGGGGCCGCTCACTTCGGACGCGCTGTCTCGGGCCATCGCCGCGCGCGTGGGCGCCGCGTCGCTCGCGTTCTACGACGCCATCGCGCCCATCGTCTCCGCCGACTCGCTCGACGAATCACGGCTCTTCCGCGCCTCACGCTACGGCAAGGGCGAGGGCGCCGACTACTGGAACGCGCCGATGGGCCGGGAGGCGTACGAGGCCTTCATCGCCGCGCTCGTCTCCGCCGACCGCTACCCCGGGCACGACACCGACGACGTCACCTACTTCGAGGGGTGCCTGCCCATCGAGGAGATGGCTACGCGCGGCGCCGATACCCTGCGGTTCGGGCCGATGAAGCCGGTGGGCCTGCCGGACCCGCGGACCGGGCGGATCGCCTACGCGGTGGTGCAGCTCCGGCAGGAGGACCGGGCGGGGCAGATGTGGAACCTGGTCGGCTTCCAGACCAGGATGCGCCACGGCGAGCAGCAGCGCGTGTTCCGCACCATCCCGGGCCTCGAGCACGCCGACTTCCTGCGGTTCGGCTCGATCCACCGGAACAGCTATCTCAACACGCCGCGGACCCTCGCTCCGCACCTCGGTCTCAAGGACGCGCCGATGACGCTCTTCGCCGGGCAACTCACCGGCGTCGAGGGGTACACCGAGTCGTTAGGTACCGGGTTGCTCGCCGGCCTCAACCTGGCGCGGATGCTCCGGGGCGGCGCGCCGCTCGTGCCCCCGTCCACCACGATGCTGGGGGCGTTGCTCGCCTACCTCATGAGCGCGGACCCGGACGGCTTCCAACCCATGAACGCCAACTTCGGACTGCTCACGCCCCTGGCCTCGCCGCCGCGCGACAAGGCGAAGAAGAAGGCACTTCTGGCCGAGCGCGCGCTGGCGGACATGCGGGCCTTCGCGGGCGAGATGGGCATCGAGGTCCCCGCGGCGCCGGCCTCGTTATCGGCGGCGGCGACGGTCCCCGTCGCCGGGGTGGCCGCCCTGCCCGGTGCGCCCGTCGCGTGAGGAGCGCCACTTCGTCCGCCGCCGCCAAGCCGGAGATCGCGGACTTCATCCGCTACCTCGGCGCCGAGCGGAACGACTCGCCGCACACGGTGACGGCGTACGGCCGGGACCTCGCGGCGTTCGCGGCGTTCCTCGACGCGTTCTATGGCGGGCCGGTCTGGACCTGGGCCGGTGTGGACCGGCTCGCGATCCGCGGGTTCCTCGGCGAGGGGGCGCGGCGCGGCTGGTCGAAGCGCAGCACCGCGCGGGCGCTCTCGGCGGTCAGGACTTTTTATCGGTTCCTGAACCTGCATCACGGTCTCGAGGTGAACCCGGCCCGCGCCGCCAGCACGCCCAAGCTCGAGAAGCGGCTCCCCGGCTACCTCGACCGGAGGGCCGTGGACGCGCTCTTCGCGCTGGCCGAGACCCGGGCGGCGGACCGCTCCCTCCAGGGGACCAGGAACCGCGCCATCCTCGAGCTGTTCTATTCGACCGGGATGCGCCTCTCGGAGCTGGTGGGGCTCGACCTTCCCGACCTCGACCTCGTCGCCGACCAGGTGAGGGTGCGCGGGAAGGGAAAAAAGGAGAGATTGCTCCCCGTCGGGAGGCCGGCGGTGCAGGCGGTGCGGGCCTACTACCCGAAGCGCGACGAGGTCCTGCGGGAGGCGAAGAGTCCCGACCGCCGGGCGGTGTTCGTCGGCCCGCGGGGGAAGCGCCTCACGCCGCGCGCGGTGCAGCTGATCGTGCGGGGGTTCCTGGACGCGGTCAGCCAGGGTGCGGACGTCAGCACGCACTCGCTCCGGCATTCGTTCGCGACGCACCTCCTGGACGCGGGCGCGGACCTCCGGGCGGTGCAGGAGCTGCTGGGGCACGCGTCGCTCTCGACGACGCAGATCTACACGCACACCAGCGTCGAGCGGTTGAAGAAGGTGTACCATCAAGCGCATCCGAGGGCCTGAATGGAGCCGATACACGCGACGACCATTCTCTGCGTGCGGAAGGACGGCCGGGTCGCCATGGGCGGTGACGGCCAGGTGACCGTGGGCGACACGGTGATGAAGGCGCACGCGCAGAAGGTGCGGATGCTCAAGGGGAACAAGGTGATCGCCGGGTTCGCGGGCGGCGCGGCCGACGCCCTCACCCTGTTCGACAAGTTCGACGAGAAGCTCGAGCGCTTCCCGGGGAACCTGGCGCGCGCGGCGGTGGAGCTGGCCAAGGACTGGCGGAGCGACCGCGTCCTCCGGCGGCTCGAGGCCCAGCTGGTGGTGGCCGACAAGACC
The DNA here is from genome assembly GCA_041484135.1 of Gemmatimonadota bacterium. Taxonomy (GTDB): domain Bacteria; phylum Gemmatimonadota; class Gemmatimonadetes; order Gemmatimonadales; family JACORV01; genus JACORV01. Next base: position 6,932 of record JBGPHD010000024.1, on the reverse strand, counting down.
CAGCTGCTGACGATCTCCGGGATGGGCGACGTCATCGAGCCGGACGACGACGCCATCGCCATCGGGTCGGGCGGGGGCTACGCGCTCGCCGCCGCGCGCGCCCTGCACGCCAAGACGGCGCTCACCGCGCGCCAGATCGTCGAGGAGGCGATGATGATCGCCGCCGACATCTGCATCTACACCAACCGCAACCTCACGATCGTGGAACTGGAGTAAGGCGTCCCATGGCCGAACCGGATCAGGCCGGAGCGCCGCCGGCGCCGCAGGAGCAGGGTCCCGAGCCGCTGCCCTGGCTCGAAGAGCTCCCGCCGCGGCAGATCGTGGCGGAGCTGGACCGCTACATCGTGGGACAGGGGCCGGCCAAGAAGGCGGTCGCCATCGCCATCCGCAACCGCTGGCGCCGTTCCCAGGCGCCCGACGGCATCCGCGACGAGATCCTGCCGAACAACATCATCATGATCGGCCCGACGGGCGTGGGGAAGACGGAGATCGCGCGGCGGCTCGCGCGTCTCGCCGGCGCGCCGTTCGTCAAGGTCGAGGCCTCCAAGTTCACCGAAGTGGGCTACGTGGGCCGTGACGTCGAGTCCATGGTGCGCGACCTGGTGGACGCGGCCATCAACATGGTCCGCGGCGAGCGCGAGGACGACGTCTACCCGCAGGCCGAGGAGCGCGCGGAGGGTCGCCTGCTCGATCTGCTCCTCCCGCCCGTGACGCCGACCGCGCCTCCGCCGGCGCCTCAGCCCGCCGCGAGTGCCGGCGCCGCCGCCGATCCCGCCGCGAGCCTCAAGACGCTCTTCCTCGTGACGCCGCAGGGGGAAGTGACCCAGAAGCAGGACGCGGAAGACGAGAAGTCGAAGGAACGCCGCGACCGCACCCGCGAGAAGCTCCGGAAGCTGCTCAAGGAGGGGAAGCTCGAGGAGAAGGACGTCGAGGTCGAGGTGACGCAGGAGAACTTCCCGCCGATGGACATGTTCCAGCCGCCGGAGGGCGCCCAGGGTCCCGACGTCAACTTCATGGACATGATCCGCGAGGTGCTCCCCAAGCGGAAGAAACGACGCACCGTCCATGTGCACGAGGCGCGCCGCCTCCTCATCGACGAGGAGCTGCGCAAGCTGGTGGACATGGACGATGTCGTGAACGAGGCGCTCGACCGGGTGGAGAACCACGGCATGATCTTCATCGATGAGATCGACAAGATCGCGGGCGAGCGCGGCATGTCGGGGCCGGACGTCTCACGCGAGGGGGTGCAGCGGGACCTCCTCCCCATCGTCGAGGGCTCGACGGTGCAGACGCGCTACGGCCTGGTGCGCACCGACCACGTGCTCTTCATCGCGGCGGGCGCGTTCCACGTCGCCAAGCCGTCGGACCTCATCCCGGAATTGCAGGGCCGCTTCCCGATCCGCGTCGAGCTGACGCCGCTCACGGAAGAGGATTTCATCCGCATCATGACGGAGCCGGAGAACGCGCTCACCAAGCAGTACGCGGCGCTCTGCGCCACGGAAGGGGCCCTGCTCGAGTTCACCGCCGACGGGATCGCCGAGGTGGCGCACATCGCCGCCATCCTGAACGAGCGGCTCGAGAACATCGGCGCGCGAAGGCTTCACACGGTGCTCACCACGCTCCTCGAGGACACCCTCTACGACCTCCCCGACGTGGCGGACAAGCACGTCGTCTTCGACCGCGACCGGGTGAAGGCCCGCCTCGATTCGATCGTGCAGGACGAGGACCTCCGGCGGTACATCCTCTAGGGTCGCCCGTCGGCGTCCCGCCACGGGTCGCCGCTTGCCGCACGGCGCGGGCAGGGGTACGATTCCCCTGCCCGCTGTCATTTTGACCGACTCTGCGACGAGACCATGCCAAAGCGCGACTTCCTCACATTCCAAGATCTGACCAAGGCCGAAGTCGATGCCCTGTTTGCGCTTGCGGCCAGGATGAAGTCCGGCGCCTACCGCGAGAAGCCGCTCGCGGGCAAGACACTGGGGATGATCTTCGCCAAGTCCTCCACCCGTACCCGCGTCTCGTTCGAGGTGGGCGCATACCGCCTCGGCGGGCATGCGCTCTTCCTGTCGAGCCGCGACATCCAGCTCGGCCGAGGCGAGCCGATCCGGGACATGGCGCGCGTCCTCTCCAGGATGGTGGACGGGATCATGATCCGCACCTTCGCCCACGCCGATGTCGTGGAGCTGGCGAAGTGGTCCACCGTCCCGGTCATCAACGGCCTCACCGACCTCCATCACCCGTGCCAGGTGCTCGCGGACCTGCTCACGATGATGGAGCACGTCGGCGGGTACGCGGGGAAGCGCGTGGCGTGGATCGGGGACGGGAACAACATGGCCAACTCGTGGCTCGACGCCGCGGCGCTGCTCGGCTTCGAGGTACGGATCGCGTGTCCCGAGGGGTACGAGCCGGACCGCGGCACCTACGAGCGCGCGAGCAAGGCGACGAAGACGCTGATCACCGAGGAGCCCGAGGAGGCCGTCGCCGACGCCGACGTCGTCTGCACCGACGTCTGGGCGTCGATGGGGCAGGAAGGCGAAGCGGAGGAGCGGAAGAACGCCTTCAAGGGCTACCACGTGGACGCGGGCCTCATGGGGCACGCCAAGCCCTCGGCGATCTTCCTGCACTGCCTCCCCGCGCACCGCGGCGAGGAAGTGACCGACGACGTGATCGAGGGTCCGCGCTCCCGCGTGTTCGAAGAGGCGGAGAACCGCCTGCACGCGCAGAACGCGCTCCTCGCCACCCTGATGGGATGAGACCATGGCCGACGCTTTGAAGCGGACGCCGTTCTACGACATGCACGTCGCGGCCGGCGCCAAGATCGTGCCCTTCGCCGGCTTCGAGATGCCGGTGCAGTACCCCTCGGGCATCACCGCCGAGCATCACGCGGTGCGGAAGGCCGCGGGGCTCTTCGATGTCTCGCACATGGGCGAGTTCGAGATCACCGGGAAGGACGCGCTCGCCTTTGCCTCGCACGTCACGTCGAACGACGCGACGGCGCTCGCCGAGGGGCAGGTGCAGTACTCCTGCTTCCTCCACGAGAGCGGCGGCATGGTGGACGACTGTCTCGTCTACCGGTTCAAGGACCGCGTGATGCTGGTGGTGAACGCGTCCAACGTGCAGAAGGACTGGGCGCATGTGAACCGCTTCGCCGGGGCCTTCGACGTGCGCCTCGCCGACCGCTCGGACGAGACGGCGCTGCTCGCGCTCCAGGGACCGAGGGCGCAGGCGGTGCTGCAGCCGCTCGCGCCCGGCGTCGAGCTCGAGGCGGTGAAGTACTACTGGTTCACGACCGGTGAGGTGGCGGGCGTGCCGTGCATCATCAGCCGCACCGGCTACACCGGCGAGGACGGCTTCGAGCTGTACCACGCGCCCGACGATGCGAAGGCCCTGTGGGCCGCGCTGACGAAGCACCCCGACGTGACGCTCACCGGGTTGGGGGCGCGCGACAGTCTCCGGCTCGAGGTGGCCTACCCGCTCTACGGGAACGACATCGACGACGAGACGTCGCCGCTCGAGGCGGGCCTCGGCTGGATCGTGAAGCTCAAGAAGCCAGACTTCGTGGGGAAGGCGGCGCTGGTGGCGCAGAAGGCGGCCGGGCTGCAGCGGAAGCTCATCGGGTTCCAGCTGGTGGAGAAGGGGTTCCCGCGCCACGGGATGCCGGTGTACGCCGGCGGCGCGCGCTCGGGTGACGTGCGGAGCGGGACGGTGAGTCCCTCCACTGGCGAGCCGATCGGCACGGCGTATCTGCCGACGGCGGCGAGCGGCGCCGGCACGAGGTTCGAGGTGGACATCCGCGGCAAGCGGGTGGGGGCGGAGGTGGTGGCGACGCCGTTCTGGAAGCAGGGGTCGCGACGCTGATCCGGGTGGCGGTCCTCACCGTCTCGGACGGCGTCGCGTCGGGCAAGCGCCAGGACGTGTCGGGCGCGACCATCGCGGAGTGGGCGGCGGCGCGGGGCTACCGGGTGGAGGCGCGCGAGGTGGTGGCGGACGAGACCGCGGACATCGCGCGGTGCCTGGCCGCCTGGGCGGACGGGGGAACGGTGGACCTGATCCTCACGACGGGCGGTACCGGCCTCGCGGCGCGCGATCTCACGCCGGAGGCGACGATCGCGGTGATCGAGCGCGAGGCGCCCGGCATCTCCGAGCTCATCCGCGCCAAGGGGGCCGCGTACGTGCCGCTCGCGGTCCTGTCGCGGGGGGTGGCCGGGGTGCGCGGGGCCACGCTCATCGTGAACCTGCCCGGCTCGGTGGGTGGCGTCAAAGACGGCCTGACGGCGCTCGAGACGATCGTGGAGCACGCCATCGAGCTCCTCAAGGGCCACACCGAACACTCCTGATGGCCTCGCGCGTCCTCATCACCATGGAAGACCTCGAGCCGGCGGTGCGCGCCAACGCCGCCTTCGAGACCGCCGGCTTCTCCACCACCATGGTCTCGGCGCTGGACGATCTCGGCGCCGCCGTCCGCCGCGCCGATCCCGACCTCGTGGTGCTCACCGGCGGGCTGCGCGAGACCAACATCGCGCGCAGCGTCACCGAGATGTCGGCGGGACGCATCGCGACCCTCGGCCTCGTGGAACCCACCGACACCGATCCCGCCGCGCTCGCGCACCGCACCGGGCTCTCCGCCGTGCTCATCAAGCCGGTGGAGGCCGACGAGGTGGTGGCGGTGGGGCGCCGGCTCATCGAGCGGAAGAAGCTCCAGGCGCGCACCGGGATCCTGGGCGAGCATCCGGGCGTCCAGGAGGTGCTCATCAAGATCGAGCAGATGGCGCCGGTCTCGAGCACGGTGCTGGTGCAGGGCGAGTCGGGGACGGGGAAGGAGCTGGTGGCGAAGGCGATCCACGAGCTTTCGCCGCGGCGAGGGAAGCCGTTCATCGCGGTGAACTGCGCCGCGATCCCCGAGACGCTGCTGGAATCGGAGCTGTTCGGCCACGAAAAGGGCGCCTTTACAGGCGCCGCGGAGCGGCGGTTAGGCATGTTCGAGCTGGCCGACACGGGGACGATCTTCCTCGACGAGGTCGGCGAGATGCCGATGGCCACGCAGGTGAAGCTGCTGCGGGTGCTCGAGGAGCGAGAGTTCTTCCGGGTGGGCGGCGCCGCGCCGATCCGGGTGGACGTGCGGGTGGTGGCGGCGACCAACCGGAGCCTGCGCGAGAGCGTGGACGCCGGGCGGGTGCGCGCGGACCTCTATTACCGCCTCAACGTGCTGGCGATGTACCTGCCGCCGCTGCGGGAGCGGCGCAGCGACGTCCCGCTCCTGGTCCGGCGGTTCATCCAGGACTTCAGCGCGATGCACGACCGCCCGTTCCGCGGCATCACGGCCGAGGCGATGCAGATCCTGGTGGTGGCACCGTGGCCGGGGAACGTCAGGCAGCTCCGGAACCTGGTCGAGTCCATGGTGGTGCTGGCGCCCACGAGCGAGATCCGCGCGGTGGACATCCCGCGGGAGATCCGCGAGCAGGGCGCGCGCAATCTGCCGGTGCTGGTGCCCGGCGCGGGGCGCGAGGCCGCGGGGCAGGAGCTGCAGGTGATCGTGCAGTCGCTGCTCGACCTCAGGCTCCAGGTGGAGGACCTGCGGCGGCGGCTCGACGAGCTGCCGCAGCGCGTGGAGGTGATCGAGGTCGCGCGCTCCGAGCCGCTCGAGTCCGGGCGCGGGGGCGAGGTCCTGGTGGGGCGGGTGGGTGGCGGGGCGGGCGGCGGCGGGTTCCTTGACAGCGGGCGCGCCTACGACGCACCGGCGCGGCCGCCCGAGGCGATCGTGTACGAGCCGGGGATGCGGATGGCGGATGTGGAGCGCGCGGCCATCGCGGCGGCGCTCCGCGCGAGCCGCGGGAACCGGCGGAAAGCGGCCGAGACGCTGGGCATCGGGGAGCGGACTTTGTACCGGAAGTTGAAGGAGTATCACCTCGAGGAGGGCGCCTCAACCCCTACATGAGGTGGAGTGGCCAAAGTGCTTGACTTTTTTGGGCTTCGGCCCTATCTAGGTGGCCCCCATCGGGCCCGGGAATTCCGGGGTCCCGGGGGTGGATTTTCTTCTAAAGCCTTAACTGACAATAACTTAGGCTCTATTTGCCCGGGCTGAGGGTGTTCGGGTATCTGCGGTCGCGGTGTGAGGGGCACATGACAGGCACCGGGAAGGTGCGGGTGCCGAACCCGGCGAAGCCGGTGAAGGGGCGGTTGGACGCCCCGCCGGCGAAGGCGCACCAGAGCCGCAAGCGGTATCGCCGGCGTCCGAAGCATCCGGGTAAGGGAGAGCGCGAATGACGCGGGGATGCGCCCAGGGATGAGCAGCAATCCCACGCCGGTCCATGATGAGTCGTCGCCCGCGCAGTGGACGTTGCGGCGGGCGGAGGACCTCATCGCCTCGTTGTCGGGGGTGATGTCCGCGCGGATCGTGGCGGACCGGGCGGGCGGGATCGAGGAGATCCACGTGCTGACGACGCCGGAGATGGCGGCGAAGCAGGTGGTGCGGAACGTCGAGAGCGCGCTGATGGCGCAGCTCGGGATGAAGGTGGATCACCGGAAGATCAGCGTCGCCCAGACGGCGGAGATGAAGCCGATCCAGGCGCTGGAGCGCGAGGCGGTGGCGGAAGCGGCGAGCAAGCGGAAGCTGGTCTTCGCCGAGCTGGTGATCGAATCGCCTCGGCCGCGGCGGGTGACGCTCAAGGTACTGCTGAAGCACGACGGCCTGGAGCTCGAGGGGGTGGAGGAGGGGGTGGACGAGGCGCGGAGCCGGGTGCAGTTGGCGGCGCGCGCGGCGGTGAAGGCGATGGAGCGGGAGCTGGAGGACGCGGGCGTGGTGCTGGAGGGGGTGCGGGTGGCGGACGCCTGCGACCGGCCGCTCGCCCGGGCGGCGGTGCACGGGGTGGGGGCCCGGACGTCGCAGTTCCTGGTGGGCACGTGCGAGGTGAAGACGAGCGCGGAGCAGGCGG
>JBGPHD010000023.1:0-27686 GCA_041484135.1 Gemmatimonadota bacterium | reverse complement strand
TGGTCGAGCTGGAGGGCGAGGTGGTGGTGCGGGTGATCCCGCACGTGGGCTATCTCCACTCCGGCTTCGAGAAGCTTGGCGAATACCGGCACTACAACCAGCTCATCCCCCTCACCGATCGGACCGACTACCTCGCGGCGATGTCGAACAACGTCGCCCTCGCGCTCGCGGCCGAGAAGCTGATGGACATCGAGATCACGGACCGCTGCCGGGTGCTGCGCGTCATCGCGTGCGAGATGTCGCGCATCGTCTCGCACTTGGTCTGGGCGGGGACGACGGCCATCGACATCGGCGCGTTCTCGGTGTTCCTGTGGATGTTCCAGGAGCGGGAGCGCATCTACAACTTCATCGAGGCCTGGACCGGCGCGCGGCTCACCACCACGCTCACCCGGGTGGGCGGGATGATGGCCGACCTGCCTGACGGGTGGGTCGAAGGGCTCACGGCGTGGGCCCGGAACTTCCCGAAGACCCTGGACGAGGTCGAGGCGATGCTGTCGAAGAACGGCATCTGGCTCGGCCGCACCGTGGACGTGGGGGCGATGTCGGGTGCGGAGGCCACGAACTTCTCGCTCTCGGGCCCGATGCTGCGGGCGAGCGGCGTCGCCTACGATCTGCGCAAGGACCGGCCGTACCTCGGGTACGAGGACTACGACTTCGACGTGCCGGTGGGCGAGCACGGGGACGTGTACGACCGGTACCTGGTACGGATGGAGGAGATGCGGCAATCGACGCGCATCCTGCTCCAGGCGCTCGAGCGGCTCCCCGAGGGGCCCATCAACGTCAGCGACCCGCGCGTCGTCCTGCCGCCCAAGAACCGCGCGATGGCGGACATGGAAGCCATGATCTTCCACTTCAAGCAGGTGATGGAAGGCGTTCCCGCGCCCATCGGCGAAGTGTACCTGCCGGTGGAGAACCCGCGCGGCTAGCTGGGCTACTACTTCGTGTCCGACGGCACGGCCAAGCCGGTCCGGTGGCGGATCAGGCCGCCGGCCTTCATCAACCTGGCGGCGCTCCCCCGGATGGCCGAGGGGCACCTGTTGTCGGACCTGATCGCGATCAACGCGAGCGTGGACATCGTGATGGGCGAGGTGGACCGGTGAAGACCCAAGGCACAGGCGCAGAGGCGCACGGCGGGACCGGCACCTTGCCGGCCGTGTTCGATACCGAGGGCCGCGCCGAGCTCGACCGGGTGCTGGCGCGCTACCCGACCAGGGCGGCGGCGCTGCTGCCGGCGCTCTGGATGGTGCAGCGGAAGCACGGCTGGGTCTCGCCCGCGGGCATGACCGAAGTGGCCGACGCGTTAGGCCTCACATCGGCGTACGTCAAGGGCGTGGTCACCTTCTACACGATGTACCACCAGCACCCGGTCGGGAAGCACTTCGTCCAGGTGTGCACCACCACCCCCTGCAACGTCTGCGGGGCGGAGAAGGTCGTGGACGCGTTCCTCAAGGCCACGGGCTGCAAGCGCATGGGGGAGACGAGTCCCGACGGGAACTGGACCATCATCGAGGTCGAGTGCCTCGGGGCCTGCGGGTTCGCGACGCCGGTCCTGGTGGACGACGACTTCATCGAGCGCGTGAGCCCGGAGACCGTTCCGGCGCTCGTCGCGAAGTACCGGTAAGGCCATGGGCTACCCCACCCCGAGTCACCCCAAAGAGACGCCGCTCCTCTCCAGGCACTTCGGCGAGGCCGAGGCCCGGAGCTACGACGGCTGGAAGAAGCGCGGCGGCTACGTCGCGCTGGAGAAGGCGCTCGGCATGACGCGCGAGCAGGTCACTGAGGAGGTGAAGGCCTCGGGGCTGCGCGGCCGCGGCGGCGCCGGGTTCCCCACCGGCCTCAAGTGGAGCTTCATGCCCAAGGAAGTGAAGAAGCCCCACTACCTGTGCGTGAACGCGGACGAGTCGGAGCCGGGGACCTTCAAGGACCGCGAGATCATGCGCTGGACGCCGCACGCCATGATCGAGGGAGCGGCGATCTGCGCCCACGCCATCGGCGCGGAGGTGACGTACATCTACATCCGCGGCGAGTTCACCGAGCCGCTGGCCGTCGTCGAGCAGGCCCTCGCCGAGGCCTACGCGAAGGGCGTGGTCGGGAAGAACGCGATGGGGAAGGGCGTCCGGATCGACATGGTCGTCCACCGCGGCGCCGGCGCCTACATCTGCGGCGAAGAGACGGCGCTGATGAACTCGCTGGAGGGGAAGCGCGGCAACCCGCGCATCAAGCCGCCGTTCCCCGCCGCGGCCGGCGTCTTCGGCTGCCCGACCACGATCAACAACGTGGAGACGCTCGCGGCCGTGCCGCACATCATGAATCGGGGCGCCGCCTGGTACAAGGCGATGTCCCTGTCCAACCCCAAGAGCACCGGCACCAAGCTTCTCTCGGTCTGCGGCACCATCCAGCGTCCCGGCAACTACGAAGTGACGATGGGGTTCCCGCTCAAGGACCTCATCCACGACTGCTGCGGCGGCGTGCCGAAGGGGCGCCGGCTCAAGGCGGTGATCCCGGGCGGCTCCTCGGTGCCCATCCTCACCGGCGAAGAGGCCGACGCGACCCTGCTCGACTACGAGGGCTGTGTCGCCGCGGGCACGATGCTCGGCTCGGGCGGCGTGATCGTGATGGACGATTCGGTGGACATCGTGTACCAGGTGATGCGGCTGGCGAAGTTCTACGCCCATGAGTCGTGCGCCCAGTGCACCCAGTGCCGCGAAGGCACCGCCTGGACCACCAAGATCCTCCAGCGGATCCTGAACGGGCAGGGGAAGATGGAGGACCTCGACCTCCTCCTCGACCTCTCGGAGCAGATGACGGGCAAGACGATCTGCGTGCTGTCGGACTCGTGCGCCGCGCCGGTGGTGTCCGGCATCAAGAAGTTCCGTTCGGAGTTCGAGGCGTACATCCGGAGCGGGCGCGCCGTGGCCACGGCATGAGACACCCCGTGTCTACCCTCCGCGGGTCAGGCGGCAGCGGAGATGGATGGTCGAGGCGTCAGGAGGGAGAGAGCCCTTCCGCGTTTAGCCGGATCATGGGAGGTGCGATCCTGCCGGCAGCGCCACCGCATGCGGGGCGCTCACCTGATGGCGCGAAGCCTGGCGGCGATCCCAGGCTCCATCAGGATCCGCCGGTACAACGCCTCGGCGACCCACCTGTTGCCCCGCTCCGACAGGTGGCCGAGCCGCGGCGACCGAAGCGGATGTTGGCCCTGGGGCTGGAACAGCGCGCCGACGGAGTCGGCGGGAAGCCTCCGCAGTTCTTCGACCAGATCGACGTAAGAGACTCCCATGCTGTCGGTCGCTGCGCGAAGAAGCGCGCGCCATGGCGTGGACTCCTGGCCTGCATAGTCCAGGATGACGGGCAGGTAGACCAGCAACAGCGAGCCGTGACGGGCCGCGGTCATGGTGTGGAGCGCGCGGAACACCGCCAGGGCCGTGGTCCAGGTCGCGGTGTCGGGTGCCGTGTGACCGCCGGGCCGGCCCAAGTGTCGCGCGGCGGCCGCCACCAACCGCGCCGTCCGAAGCTCGCTGATGGCCGGGGCGGCCCGGGTGTTCCACCAGGCGGCAACTCTGCGGCGCGGCACCGGCACGTTCAGTGTCACGAGCGTTCCTCGGCGCACTGCGAGCTTCGGCTTGCCGTACCACCGGAAGGTGGTCCGCCCCATGCGGAGAAAGTCATCGGTGATGAACGCCAGGATGTGGACGCCGGGCTTCAGCCCGTCACCCTCCCGCCGGTACCGGAGGAACGCTTGGTCGATCCCGTACCCGCTCTGGCCCAGGTTGAGCGTCTCGAGTCGGTGGTCGATCGCCACGAGCTGCTGGCACCACGTGTGATCGTTGTCCACGCCGAAGCCGAACGTGAACGAATCGCCGGAGCAGACGACCCGCAGGCGGTCGGTGGGCGGTTCCACAGGGAAGGCCTGGGCGTTGCGGAACCCCTGAGTGTTCGTGCGGACATAAACTCCGGGGCCGTACAGGGAGTCGAGGAACAGGTTGGGCAGGTTCACCCACCCCAGCTCGGGATCATAGCGGCTGTGCGCCAGATCCGGGCTGGCGGGCCGACCGGGTTCGGCCACCGTGCCGAGTAGCAGCACGGCGCTGCTGACGCCCTCCAGCAGCAGCAGTGCGAGCACCACCATCGCACCGGCGATGAGCCCGGCCTTGGCACGGTCCCGGAAGGTCATCGCGCCTGCACCAGCAGCGACGAGCCCGGCATTGCCGCGAGCCCGCACGGAGCGATGCCAGCGCGCTGCCCGCGCAGCCGTTCAGCCGCGGCCGTCGCATCCAGGTGGAAGAGCGCCATCTTCACGGACCCTTGCAACAGGGAGTCGACACTTGTCTTACCGGCTTGGAGTAGGCGAACGTAGAGCCGCCGCCGCCCGCCCGCGAGGGGTGAGGGCGAGTACGGTTCTTGCGCCCGAACCCCGAGCTTCCCGGCCAGAAGGCGGACCCGCTATCCCATGGCCACGCTCGTGGCACAGCGGTGCGCATCGACCAAAGGTCGGCGGATGGCCGGCCACACCGCACTCGCGCTCGTGAGCGCGGCCGTGGGGGGCATTGCCGGCGCTCGCGTGCCCGCACGTCTTTCGTCGCACGGACGCCGAAGGCCTGATCGCGGCACGCCCGATCTGCGTGGACTGCAGAGGAACGTGCACCAGTGAGCGACTTGGTCAAGCTCACGGTCGAGGGCCGCGAGGTCGAGGTGCCGAAGGGCACGTCGGTGCTCGAGGCCGCCAAGCTGGCCGGGGTGCTCATCCCGCACTACTGCTACCACCCGTCGCTGCCGGTGGCCGGCGTGTGCCGGATGTGCCTGGTGGAGATCGAGAAGACGCCGAAGCTCGCCGCCTCGTGCGCCACGCCGGTGGCCGAGGGGATGGTGGTGCACGTGGACAGCGCGCAGGCCAGGGAGGCGCGGAAGGGCGTCCTCGAGTTCCTCCTGATCAACCACCCGCTCGACTGTCCCATCTGCGACCAGGCGGGCGAGTGCGAGTTGCAGGACTACGTCTACCAGGAAGGCCGCAGCGGCACCCGGTACGGGGACTACGCCAAGCGCTTCAATCCGGTCGAGGACTTCGGCCCCGACGTGCTGTACGTGCCGAACCGCTGCATCCTGTGCACCCGCTGCGTGCGGTTCATGGAGCACGTGGCCGAGGAGCCGGTGCTCAACGTTTCGGAGCGCGGGGACCGTGCCTTCATCGGCATCTTCGAGGGCCAGCAGCTCGACCACGGCTGGTCCGGCAACGTGGTGGACCTCTGTCCCGTGGGCTCGCTGATCTCGAAGGACTTCCTGCACAAGGCGCGCGCCTGGGACCTCGACAAGACGGCCTCGATCTGCCCCGGATGCACTCAGGGCTGCAACACCACGCTCGAGACGCGGGACAACCAGGTCCTGCGCGTCCGGCCCCGGCCTAACGCCGAGGTCAACCGGCACTTCATGTGCGACGAGGGGCGACTCGGCTACCAGTGGATGAACCGGGCCGACCGGCTCGAGGCGCCCCTGGTGCGCGAGGGGACGCGGCTCGTACCGGTGGACTGGGACCGGGCCATGGAGCGGGTGACGGCGCTGCTGCGCGAGGCGCGGGCCCCCTGGGTCGGGCTCGTCTCGGCGGGCGCGTCGTGCGAAGCGCTGGAGCGGGTGCAGGCGCTGCTGAAGCGCTCCGGCGGCGCCGGCGCGTTCCGGGTGCGCGAGGGGGCGGAGGTGCCGCTCGCCGGCGTCCCCGACCTCGCGTTGCGCGCCGAGCGCGCCGCGAACGTCCATGGGGCGCTGGAGGCCGGGTTCGGGCGTGACTGGGCCGGGGCGGTGGAGCGCGCGCGCACCGCGGGCCTGGTCCTGGTCCTCGACGAGCCGCTCGACGGCGTGGCGGCGGTCCCGGGCGTCCCGATGATCTACCTCGGCACCGTGCTCACCGACGCGGCGCGCGCGGCGGCCACGATCGTCCTGCCCTGCGCCAACGTGGCCGAGGAGGAAGGGACCTTCCGCAACCTCCGGGGTCGGGTGCAGCGCTATTCCCAGGCCACCACACCTCCCGGGATGGCGCGGCCGGCGGCCTGGATCCTGGACGGCATCCTCGAGGCGAGCGGTGTGCGCGCCGGAGCCCCGGCGTGAGCCCGATCGCCGGCAGCGCGTTCATGGTGGCGTCGGCCATCAAGATCCTGGTGACCTTCAGCCTCCTCCTCGTCCTGATCGCGTTCTGGACGCTGGTGGAGCGCCGGGTCTGCGGGTTCATCCAGAACCGCCTCGGGCCCAATCGCGTCGGGCCGCAGGGGCTCCTCCAGCCGGCGGCGGACGGCCTCAAGAACTTCTTCAAGGAAGAGACGCTCCCGCCCTTCGCCGACAAGTTCCTCTTCGTGCTCGCCCCGATGATGGCCTTCATCCCCGCGCTGGTGACCTTCGCGGTGGTGCCGATGGCCGCGCCGGTGCCGACGCCGTGGGGCCTCGTGACCACCGCCATCGCCGACCTGCCGGTGGGGTTCCTCTACATCCTCGCCATCAGCTCGCTGGGGGTCTACGGCTTCACCATCGCGGGCTGGTCGTCGAACAACAAGTACTCGCTGCTGGGCGGCCTGCGCGCCTCGGCGCAGATGATCTCCTACGAGGTCTCGATGGGCCTCGCCGCCGTCGCGGTGCTGGTGCTGGCCGGGAACATCACGCTGCCCGCCATCATCCAGCTCCAGCAGCAGAGCACCTGGTTCGTCTTCCCGCTCTTCATCGCCTTCTTCCTCTTCCTGGTCTCCTCCTACGCCGAGACGAACCGGCTCCCCTTCGACCTCCCCGAGGCCGAGGCGGAGCTCATCGCGGGCTATCACACCGAGTACTCCGCGATGAAGTTCTCGATGTTCTACATCGCCGAGTACTCGAACATGGTGACGGCCTCGGCGCTGCTGGTGACGCTCTTCTTCGGCGGGTGGGACATCCCGTTCACGCACTGGGACGAGGCGCCGTGGACCATCGCCAAGAGCGTGGCGACGTTCTTCGCGTTCTGGACCAAGACCCTGTTCTTCCTGTTCCTCTACATCTGGGTGCGCTGGACGCTGCCGCGCTTCCGGTTCGACCAGCTGATGGACCTGGGGTGGAAAGTGATGCTGCCGATCGCGCTGGGATTCGTGATGGTGACCGCCGTCGGCGTGTGGGGGCTCGACGCGACGCACATCGGCCTCGGGCGGAAGGGGATGGCGATCCTCTTCGCCGTGAACATGGCGCTCTCGGGCCTGATGCTCTGGCAGCTCGACCGGCGGATGTTCATCGGCGGAGCGGGAGTCCTGGGACGCACGCGGTGGCGCGCCCAGGTGGCCGCCCGGCGCGTGGTGGAGGGGGACTGACATGGCGATCGGCGTCAAGATCGTGTCGCGGCCGGTGAGCGGCACGTCGTACGTGCGGGCCACGCTGAAGGGGATGTCGCTCACCTTCAAGCACATCTTCCAGAAGAAGTGGACGATGCAGTACCCCGAGCAGAAGTCCGACGCCGAATGGACGATCTCGAACCGGTGGCGCGGCACGCACCGCATGTCGGTGGACGAGAACGGCAAGGCGAAGTGCGTGGCGTGCGGCCTCTGCCCGCAGGTCTGCCCCGCCAACTGCATCAAGCTGGTGCCGGGCGAGGACGAGCACGGCAACCGCTACCCGCTGGTCTACGAGATCGACGAGTTCCGGTGCGTGTTCTGCGGGTACTGCCAGGAGGTCTGCCCCGAGGAGGCGATCCACGTCGGCGTGCACTACGAGAACGCCGAGCTCTCGCGCGAGGGCTTCGTGTACGACCTCGAGCGGCTGATGGCCCAGCGGCACGAGGTGTCGTCGCTGTGGGACCCCGCCGACCCGAAGGGCCAGTAGCCGATGCGTGAGATGCTGTTCTGGGCCGCGTCCGTCGTCGCTGTCGGCTCGGCGCTGATGGTCATCACCCGGCGGAGCCCCGTGGCGAGCGCGCTCTGGCTGGTGGTGACGCTCTACCAGCTCGCCATCCTCTTCGTGCTGCTCGACGCGCACTTCATCGGCGCGCTCCAGGTCCTGGTGTACGCCGGCGCCATCATGGTGCTGTTCCTGTTCGTGATCATGCTCCTCAACCTGGGGAGAGTGCAGGCGGGCGACATGGCGGGCACGGGGCGCCGCGTGATCGCGGGCGTGGCGGGCGCGGTGCTCCTCGGGGAGCTCTTCGTCTTCCGCCTCGCGGTCCCCCCGACCGACCTGGTGCTCCCCACCGGCACGGTGGCCGGCATCGTGGAGGCCGAGGGCGCCGTGACCGCGGTCGCCAAGCCGCTCTTCCAGTCGTACCTCGTCCCGTTCGAGATCACGTCGGTCATGCTCCTCGCCGCGATCGTCGGCGCCGTCGTCCTCGCCAAGCGGAAGCTCTGACCGTGCTCGGACCGTCGCTGGCCGTCTCGGCCATCCTGTTCTCGATCGGCGTCGTCGGGGTCCTGCTCCGGCGCAACGCGATCGTCATCTTCATGTGCGTCGAGCTGATGCTCAACGCGGTGAACCTCACGTTCATCGCGCTCTCGCAGCAGCTGGGGATGGACGGGCAGGTGTTCGTGTTCTTCGTCATGACCGTCGCCGCGGCGGAGGCCGCCGTCGGGCTCGCGATCATCATCGCCCTCTACCGGCACCGCGATACCGTGAACCTCCAGAACATCAACCTGCTGCGCGGGTGAACCCCCTCCACGGTACCGCGGCCGACTGGATCGGCCTGGCGATCCTCCTGCCGTTCCTGGGCTTCCTGGTGAACGGGGCGCTCGCGTTCGTCCGGCCGGAGGACAAGCGCACGGTGAGCCTGGTGGGCGTCGGCTCGGTCGCGGTCGCATTCCTGGTGGGCGTGGCCGTCTTCCTGGCGATCCTCGGCAAGCACCCCGAGGAAGCGTACGTCCGCAGCTACTGGACCTGGATCAGCGTCGGGGACCTCAAGCTCAACGCGGCGCTCCAGGTGGACCGCCTGTCGGTGGTCATGCTGCTGGTGGTGACGGGCGTGGGCTCGCTCATCCACCTCTTCAGCGTCGGCTACATGCACGAGGACCCGGGGTACGCGCGCTACTTCGCGTATCTCAACCTCTTC
The DNA here is from genome assembly GCA_041484135.1 of Gemmatimonadota bacterium. Classification (GTDB taxonomy): domain Bacteria; phylum Gemmatimonadota; class Gemmatimonadetes; order Gemmatimonadales; family JACORV01; genus JACORV01. Next base: position 18,655 of record JBGPHD010000023.1, on the reverse strand, counting down.
ATCGCCTTCATGCTGGTGCTGGTCCTCGGCGCGAGCTTCCCGGTGCTGTTCATCGGCTGGGAAGGGGTCGGCCTCTGCTCGTACCTGCTCATCGGCTTCTGGTTCACCGACCGGCAGAAGGCCGCGGCGGGCCTCAAGGCGTTCCTGGTGAACCGGATCGGGGACGCCGGGTTCCTGATCGCGATGTTCCTCATCTACCGGAACATCGGCAGCCTGGACTTCGCCACGGTGCTGGCGCTCGCCCCGCGCCACCTCGTCCCCGGCGGCCCCGTCGTGACGGCGATCGCGCTCTTCCTCTTCCTGGGGTGCGTGGGCAAGTCGGCGCAGATCCCGCTCTACACCTGGCTCCCGGACGCGATGGCGGGCCCCACGCCGGTCTCCGCGCTGATCCATGCGGCGACCATGGTGACCGCGGGCGTCTTCCTGGTGGCGCGGGCGGGCGTGCTCTTCGCGATGGCGCCCCTCGCGAGCGCCGTGGTGGGCGGCGTGGGCGCGCTGACGGCGCTCTTCGCCGCGACCATCGGCCTCAAGCAGTGGGACATCAAGAAGGTGCTGGCGTACAGCACGGTCTCGCAGCTCGGCTACATGTTCATGGGCGTCGGGGCGGGGGCCTACGCGGCGGGCATCTTCCACCTCGTGACCCACGCGTTCTTCAAGGCGCTCCTCTTCCTCGGCTCGGGCAGCGTCATCCACGCGATGCACCACGCCTACCACCACACGCACAACCACGCCGACGCCCAGGACATGCGCAACATGGGCGGCCTGAGGTCGCACCTGCCGACCACGTTCCGCACCATGGGGATCGCCACGCTGGCCATCGCGGGGATCCCGCCGCTGGCGGGCTTCTTCTCCAAGGACGAGATCCTCGCCTCGGCCTTCGCGCGCGGATCGGACGAGCCGTTCTGGTACCTGGTCTGGCTCCTCGGCGTGGCGGCGGCCCTGCTGACGGCGTTCTACATGACGCGGCTGATGCTCTACACATTCTACGGCCCCAACCGCACCGGCGCGGCGGAGCAGCCGCACCTCGAGGAATCGCCGAAGGTGATGACGATCCCGCTCGTCGTGCTCGCGGTGCTCACGGTGCTGGGCGGCGCGCTCAACCTGCCGCACGTGGGCACGCTGCACCACTGGCTCGAGCCGGTGACGGGCGCCGCGGCGGCGTACGGGCTCGAGGTGCCGCTCTCGGTGGGTGTCGAGGTGGGCCTGATGCTCTTCGCCGTCGTCATCGCGGTAGTCGGCATCCGGCTCGCGATGACGCGGCTGCACCCCGAGCAGCTCGTCTCCGCCGAGAAGTCGCCGGCCGAGCACGGGTTCGCCAAGCTGCTGCTCGAGAAGTACCGGGTGGACGAGCTGTACGACGCGGTCATCGTGCGCCCGCTGGTCTGGTTCTCCCGGGTGGTGCTCTGGAAGGGCGTGGATGCCGGCGCGATCGACGGGGCGGGGGTGAACGGCTCCGCCGTGGTGGCGCGGGCCCTGGGGTGGGTCGGGAGCCGGCTGCAGACGGGCCAGGTGGGCGCGTACGTGCTCTTCTTCGTCCTCGGCGCGCTGGCGGTCCTCGGCGCGTTGACCCGTTAGGCCGATGCACCCCTTCCTGCAGAGCATCGGGTACGACCACTGGGCGCTGACGGCGCTGCTCTTGATCCCGCTCGCCGGCGCCGTCCTCATCCCCGCGCTGCCTTCGGCGCTCGCCAAGCGGGTCGCGCTCGCGGTCACCCTGGTGGAGCTCATCGTCTCGCTGGGCCTCTGGTGGGCCTACGACCCCTCGGGCGCGCCGTTCCAGCTCACGGCCACGGCGCCCTGGATCCCGGCCTGGGGGATCGCCTACCGGGTGGCCATCGACGGCATCTCGCTCGCCATGGTGCTGCTTACCACGGTCCTCATGCCGCTCGCGGTGCTGGGGAGCTGGAACGGCATCACCACGCGGGAGCGCTCGTTCTACGGGCTGATGCTGGTGCTGACCTCCGGCATGATCGGCGTGTTCATCTCGACCGACCTCTTTCTCTTCTACGTGTTCTGGGAAGTGATGCTGATCCCGATGTACTTCATCATCGGGGTGTGGGGCGGGAAGGGGCGCCTCTACGCGAGCATCAAGTTCTTCGTGTACACGATGTTCGGCTCGCTGCTGATGCTGGTGGCGATCCTCTACCTCTACTACAACGCCGGCCGCAACGCCGGCGGCGGTTACTCCTTCGCCTACGAGCAGATCCTCCGCCACGCCTCGGTGCCCGGCGGCGTCCAGTTCTGGCTCTTCGCCGCGTTCTTCCTGGCATTCGCCATCAAGGTGCCGATGGTCCCGTTCCACACCTGGCTCCCCGACGCGCACGTCGAGGCGCCGACGGCGGGCTCGGTCATCCTGGCCGGGGTCCTGCTCAAGATGGGGACCTACGGCTTCATGCGCTTCGCGCTGCCGTTCTTCCCCGCGGTGGCGTTCAACCCCATGGTGAGCAGGGTCGTCATCACCCTCGCGGTCATCGGCATCGTGTACGGGGCGCTGGTGGCGATGGTGCAGCCCGACTTCAAGAAGCTCATCGCGTACTCGTCGGTCAGCCACCTCGGCTTCGTGGTCCTCGGGCTCTGGGCCCTCACCATCGAGAGCACCCAGGGTGCGCTGATGATCATGATCAACCACGGCATCTCGACGGGAGCGCTGTTCTTCCTCGTCGGCATGCTCTACGAGCGCCGGCACAGCCGCATGATCGCCGACTTCGGCGGCATCGCGCGGCTGGTGCCCGCGTACGCGGCGGTCCTCACGCTGGTCAGCCTCTCCTCCATCGGGCTTCCCGGCACCAACGGCTTCGTGGGCGAGTTCCTGGTCCTGCTCGGGTCGTTCCGGACCCACCCGGTGGCGGCCGGTATCGCGACCACCGGCGTGATCTTCGCGGCGACCTACATGCTCTGGGCGCTGCTCCGCGTGCTCTACGGGCCCGTGGACAAGAAGGAGAACGAGGGGCTCACCGACCTCACGCCACGCGAGTACGCGATCCTGGTCCCGCTGCTCGCCCTCATCATCTGGCTCGGCCTCGCCCCGGGCGCCATGCTCCGGCGGATGGAGCCCTCGTCCCGCGCCTTCATCGAATCGGTCCAGGGACACGCACCCACCCCTGAGGTGGCGCGCGTGGAGCCCCGCTGACCATGGTGCTCGACCTCGATTCCGGCCGCGGCCTGCTGGTCGCGCTCCTCCCGGAGATGCTCCTCACCGCCTGGGCGATGATACTCGTCCTCGTGGCGGCCTGGCGCCATCACCAGCCGGGCGCGCAACGCCTGGTGGGCTGGCTCGGCCTGGCCGGGATCGCCATGACGGTGGCCGCCGTGGTGACGCTCTGGGCCCTGGGGGCGCGCACGGACGGGCTCGCCACGACCATCGCGGTGGACGCCTTCCGGTGGGCGGTGGACCTCATCGTGCTGCTCGGCGCCGGGCTCACGATCCTGCTCTCGCTCGAGTACCTCGACCGGGAAGGGATCGCCGTTCCCGAGTACCACGCCCTCGTGCTCTTCGCCACCGTCGGCATGATGCTCCTGGCCGGCGGCGCGGACCTCATGGTCGTGTTCCTCGGCCTGGAGCTGATGTCCGTCTCGGTCTACGTGCTCGCCGGGATCAACCGTCGCAGCGCCGTGGGTGCCGAGGCGGCGCTGAAGTACTTCCTGCTGGGGGCGTTCGCGTCGGCGTTCTTCCTGTACGGCATCGCGCTCGTCTACGGCGCCACCGGGACCACCAAGCTCGCGGTGATGGGGATCCAGGTGAGCAGCCTGACGCCGGGCCCGCACCCGATGCTGCTCTCGGGCCTGGCGCTCCTCTTCGTGGGGTTCGGCTTCAAGGTGGCGGCCGTGCCGTTCCACATGTGGGCGCCCGACGTGTACGACGGAGCCCCCTCGCCGGTGACGGCGTTCATGGCGGCCGCGGTCAAGGCGGCGGCCTTCGGGGCGTTCGTGCGCCTGCTCCTGGTGGCCTTCCCGAGCCTGCACACCTCGTGGGACACCGTCATCTGGTGGCTCGCGGCCATCACGATGCTGGTGGGCAACCTGGTCGCGCTGGTGCAGCGCAATCTCAAGCGGATGCTGGCCTACTCGAGCGTGGCGCACGCCGGGTACCTGCTCACCGCGCTGGTCAGCGGCTCGCTGGCGGGCGCGGCGGCGTTCCTCTTCTACCTGCTGTTCTACACGCTGGTGACGATCGGCGCGTTCGCGGTGCTGATCGCCAAGGGGCGGGGCGGGGAGCGCGACGTCACCACCGACGACCTCGCGGGCCTCGCCGACGCGGACCCGTGGCTCGCCTTCACGATGACCGTCTGCATGCTGTCGCTGCTCGGCTTCCCCGGCACCGCCGGCTTCATCGGCAAGTGGTACATCCTGACATCGGCGACGGGGAGCGGCTACGGTATCCTCGCGGCGGTCCTGGTCCTCACCAGCGTGATCTCCGCGGGCTACTATCTCCCGGTGATCATGGCCATGTACATGAAGCCGCGGCTCCACGACCAGGCCCACGCCGAGGTCACGCTCTCGCGGCTCTCGCGCGGGATGCTGGTCGCGGTGGTCGCCGCGCTGCTGCTCTTCGGCGTGTGGCCGAGCCGGATGCTGAAGCTCGCGCGGGACGGCTCGCACGCGTTCATGCCCGCGGCGTCCGCGAGCATCGCCACGCCGATCACTCCCCACTGACGAGTCGCGAGGCCGCTCGCGGCCTCACCTCCCTCCATGCGCGTCGATCCCGTCATCTTCCGCCAATACGACATCCGCGGCACCGTCGGTGTGGACCTCACGCCGGAGGTGGCGCGCGCCATCGGCCGCGCCGCGGGGTCCGAGGCGCGCCACCGGCTCGGCCGGGCACCGGTCCTCGTCGTGGGGCGCGACAACCGCCCGAGCGGCGAGTCGCTCCTCGCCGCGCTCATCGAGGGGCTCACCGCTTCCGGCGCGATGGTCCGCACGGTCGGCCTGGTCCCGACGCCCACGCTCTATTACGCGATCCACCACCTGGGCGCCGACGGCGGCGTGCAGGTCACCGGGTCCCACAACCCGCCCGAGTTCAACGGCTTCAAGATGGTGCTCGCCGGGCTGCCCTTCGCCGGCGACGACATCCAGGGGCTGCGCGCGCGCATCGACGGCGACCGGTTCACTGATGGGCGCGGCACCGTGGAGTCCCATGACGTGCTGGACGCGTACCGGGAGGAAGTGGTGCGCCGCATCGGCCCGCTGCCGCGACGCGTGCGGGTCGTGGTGGACTGCGGCAACGGCACCGGCAGCGTCGCGGGGCCGCAGCTCCTCAAGGCACTCGGCGCGGACGTGATCGAGCTCTTCTGCGAGTCCGACGGGACCTTCCCCAACCACCACCCCGACCCGACCGTCCTGCACAACCTGGAGGACCTGCGCGCCACGGTCCTGCGCGAGCATGCCGAGCTGGGGATCGCCTTCGACGGCGACGCGGACCGCATCGGGGCGGTGGACGAGCACGCCGATGTCCTGTTCGGCGACCAGCTGCTCATCATCTACGGGCGGGACCTCGTCCGGCGCCTCGGGCCCGGCCAGGAGGTCATCTTCGACGTGAAGTGCTCGGACGCGCTGGCCATCGCTCTCGAGAAGGCCGGCGCGAAGCCCACGATGTGGATGACCGGGCACTCCTACATCAAGGCGAAGATGAAGGAGACGGGTGCGCCTCTCGCGGGCGAGATGAGCGGGCACATGTTCTTCGGCCCGCCGGACTATCTCGGATTCGACGACGCGATGTACGCGGCCGCGCGGCTCCTGCGCATCGTCGCGGAGGGCATCGCGCCGCTCTCCTCGCTCCTGGCTGACGTGCCGCGCTACGTGTCCACGCCGGAGATCCGGGTGGACTGCGCCGAGGACCGGAAGGTGCCGGCGGTGGCGGCGGCGGCCAGGCACTTCTCGGCCAGGTACAAGACCATCACGATCGATGGGGTGCGGTGGCGCACCGAAGAGGGCTGGGGGCTGATCCGCGCGTCGAACACCCAGCCGATCCTCGTCCTGCGCTTCGAGGCACGCACCAAGGAGGGACTCGAGCGCATCCGGCAGGAAGCCGAGGAGGTGCTCGCGGCGGAAGGGGTGCACGTTCCGGGCCCATGAGCCGCCGCCGCCTCGCGGGTGCGCTGGTGGTCGCCGTCCTCGTGCTGCTGTTCGGTGGGCGGTGGGTGGCGCTGCGTTACGCCGAGCATGCCTGGTACGCCGACCTCGGCCTCGCCGATCGGTTCTGGGGGCTGCTGCTGCGGGCCGTCGGTTGGCAGCTCGGGCTCCTGGTCGCTTCGACGGCCTGGTTCGCGGCGCACACCCTCGCGGTCCACCGGTCCATCGGGTCGGTGCACCTGCCGCGGCGGGTCGGCAACCTCGAGATCGCGGAGCAGGTGCCCCGTCGGGTGCTGCGCCTCATCGCGCTCGGCATGGCGCTCCTCCTCGGCCTCGCCACCACGTACAGCTTCTCGGACCTCGATCACCTCGTCGCCCTCTATCGCCACGCCGCCCCGTTCGGTCTCGTCGAGCCCGTCCTCCAGCGGGACGCCTCGTTCTATCTGGCCGAGCTGCCGCTGCTGGAGACGCTGAACCTGCTCGCGGTGGTCTCGGTGCTGCTGGCGGGGGTGCTCAGCGTCGGACTCTACGCGCTCACCGGGAGCCTGACCGTGGCGCGGCGGCGGCTGCGCATAACGCCCCATGCCCGTACCCACGTCATCCTCCTCCTCAGCGCGCTGGCGCTGGTCCTCGCCTGGTCGTTCCAGCTCGACGCGTACCAGCTGGTGGGCGGAGGCGGCTCGCGGCAGGGCGCGCTGTCGGCGGTGGACCGGGCCATCCGCATCCCGGCCTCCACGTCGCTGGCGCTCATCGCGCTCGTGGTCGCCGGTGGCACGGCCCTGGCGCTCCGGTGGGTGCGGGCCGGGCTGCTGCTCGGCCTCTGGGCCACGTTGCTCACGGCGTCGCTCGTCGGCCGTTTCGTGGTGCCGTTCTTCGCCGAGGCGTGGGGGGCGTCAGGTGGGCCGGGGGTCGCCCAGGCGCTGGCGGGATACGCGGACGGCTACTCGCGCGCGGGCTTCGGCCTCCTCGGCGTGCAGGGCGAGCCGCTCCTCGCCGCCCCCGAGCTCGCGCCCGAGAGCGCGGCGCGCATCGCCGCCGACCTGTCGGGCGTCTCGCCATGGAGCGGGGAGCGCGGCATGTTCGAGACGCTCTTCGGCGCGGTGGCCGGCCCGCCCGACTCCTCGCGGGTGCAGACCTGGAGCGTGGGCCTGGGCCGGTACGGCGCGAGCCCGGGGCGCGAAGTGGTCGCGGCCATCGCGGTCTCGCAGACCGATCCCCTGCGTGCGGCGCGGCTCAACCCGCGGCCGCGCTGGGCGGTGCTCCATCGCGGGGCACTGGCCTGGGGCGGCGAGCCGGTCGCCATGGACATCGGCAGCGGCGTCGCCGGGCCGCGGTACTTCGCGTCGCTGGATCCGGTGGACACGGCGGCGGGCCTGACGCTGCTCGCGCGTGCCCCCGGCCGGATCCGCTTCCTCCCCCGTGCCGCCGACCTGGGCGTGGTGGGTCCCGACGAGGGAACGGTGGCCGAGCCCCCGCCCGGGATCCTGTTGGGCGGGTACCTGCGCCGGCTCTTCTTCGCGTGGGCGCTGCAATCGCCGCCGCTCCTCGACGACCACACCAGCGCCGCCGACCGGGTGCTCTTCTGGCGTGACGTACCCTCGCGTCTCGAACGGCTCTACCCGTTCGCCGCGTTCGACGCGCCGCGGGCGGCGCTCGTGGCGGGCCGGCTCCTGTGGATCGTGGACGGCTACCTCGCTTCCTCGCGGTTCCCGCTCGGCGAACACCTGCGCTGGCACGGCGAGGACATCAACTACCTCTCGGCCCCGTACGTGGTGACCGTGGACGCCGTGAACGGCGCCACCAGACTCTATCTGCGCGCGGCCGGGCTCGCGTTCGCGGCGGAAGTGGCGCGCAGCGAAGGGGTCGAGCCGCTGCCCGCGGACAGCCTTGGCCCGGCGCTGCGGGCGCGACTCGAGTACCCGCACGGACTCTTCGGCGCGCAGGCCGTGATGCTGGCGCGACGCGGGGATGACAGCGCGAGAGGTGAGCGCACGTGGGCGCTCGCCGCGCGCGACAGCGGCGCGGTGGCGGCCGGCGATGCCGGGCAGGTCCGGCCGGCCGAGGCGCTGTTGTCGCTGGGCGGACCGGAACGGCGGTTGTGGTACCTCCTGCCGCTGACCGATGCCACCGGCAACCGGCTCACCGCCATCGTGGCGGCGACCGGAGGCGAGGGGAGCAACCAGCGGCTGCGCGTGATGCGGGTGCCCGACGGCTTCCCCACGCCTTCCGCGGCGGCGAGCCGGCTCTCCTCCGCGCCGGCTGTGCTGGCGGCGTCGGCCGCCGCGTCGGGCCCGGAGGGCGCGGTGCGCCGAGGTCCCGTGGTGCCGGTCCCGGCCGCGGGGACGATCGTGTACCAGCAGGTCATCTACGGGAGCGTGCACCGGACCTCGGAGCCGATGACTGTGCGGGGCATCGCGCTCCTCGTTGGCGGGCGGATCGGCGTGGGGGCCGACCTCGCCTCGGCCGCGCGGGCGCTGGAGCGCGGCGAGGCGGGCGGCGCCGACCCGGGCGCGGGCATCTCGCTGGCCTCGGCGCGGGCCGCGTTCCTCGCGCTGGATTCGGCGGTGCGGCGCGCTGATTGGGCCGAATTCGCCCGCGCCTATGCGGTGCTGCGCCGCGCCCTGGGTGTGGGCGACGTGGAGCGGCCTTGAACCCCCCCGGGTGGGGCTCTACCTTGCGCCCCCGGGTGCATCGGTGAGCGCCCATACCGTTGTGATCGCGCTGGGCGGCAACGCGCTCGCGCCCCCCGGGGAGCCCCCGACGATCGCGGTGCAGTTCGCGCACACGCGCGCGAGCCTGGCGCCGGTGGTGGACCTGGCCCGGGAAGGCTGGCGCATCGTCGTGGTGCACGGCAACGGCCCGCAGGTCGGCGACGAGCTCGCGCGCAACGAGATCGCCTCCCGGGAGGTGGAGCCGCTCCCGCTGGGGATCCTGGTGGCGGAGACGGCGGGCTGGATCGGGTACATGATCCAGCAGTCCCTGCAGAACGCCCTGGAGCGGGCCGGGATCCGCCGCGACGTGGTCACCGTCATCACGCAGACGGTGGTCGCGGCCGACGATCCCAGGCTGCGCATCGCGACCAAGCCGATCGGCCATCCGCTCTCGCGGGCGAGGCGGGACTCGCTGGAGCTGCGCGGGGTGCCGATGAGCGATCCGGCGAGCGGGGCGCCCCGGCGCCTCACGGCGAGCCCGGTGCCGATCGGCGTCGTGGAGCGGGAGGTGGTGCGGCGGCTGGTGGAGGCCGGGACCATCGTCGTCGCGGCGGGAGGCGGCGGGCCGCCGGTCTATCGCGACCCGGAGCGGGGCTGGGAAGGGGTGGACGCCGTGGTGGACAAGGACCGCACCGCGGCGATGCTGGCGCGGGACGTGGGGGCCGAGTTCCTGTTGATCCTCACCAACGTCGATGCCGTGTACCGGGACTTCGGGACCGGCCGGGCGGCGCCCATCCGGCGCATGGGCCTGGCGGAGGCGGAGCGGATGCTGGCCGCCGGCGCGTTAGGTGAGGGGAGCATGAAACCGAAGGTCGAAGCGGCGGTGGCGTTCGTCCAGGGGAGCGGCGGGCGCGCGGTGATCGCGGAGCTGGGTGCCGGTCCCGCGGCGATGCGGGGCGAGGCGGGAACAACCATCGTGGCCGAGGACGGATGAATCTGCACGAGTATCAGGCGCGCGAGCTGCTGCGCCGGGCGGGGATCCCCGTGCCGGGCGACGGCGTCGCCACGACCCCCAAGCAGGCCCGGCAAGTGGCCGAGCGGCTCGGGGCCGGCAAGGTCGTCGTCAAGGCGCAGGTGCACGCGGGAGGGCGCGGCAAGGCCGGCGGGGTGAAGCTGGCATCCTCGCCCGCCGAGGCGGAGCAGGTCGCGGCCAAGATCCTGGGCATGACGATCAAGGGTCTGACCGTGCACCAGGTCCTCGTCGCCCCGGCGGCCGACATCGCCAGCGAGGCCTACGTCGGCGTCATCGTGGACCGGACGACCCAGTCGCCGGTCTTCATGGTGAGCCCGGCGGGCGGGATCGACATCGAGGAGGTCGCGGCCACCACGCCGGAGAAGATCTTCCGGGCGCGCGTGGATGCGCGCTACGGGCTCCTGGCGCACCAGGCGCTCGGCCTCGCGTTCCGGCTCTATGACGACGTGACCGCGGCCCGGGCCGCGGCGGACATCCTCCAGAAGCTGTATCGCGCCTTCGTGGACGCGGGTGCTTCGCTGGCGGAGATCAACCCGCTGGTGCGGACGACCAAGGGCGAGATCGTGGCGCTGGACGCCAAGATCGCCGTGGACGACAACGAGCTCGACCGGCGTCCCGCCATCGCCGCGCTGCGCGACACCACCGCCGAGGAGCCCTCGGAGGTCCAGGCGCGGGAGGCCAACCTCACGTACATCAAGCTCGACGGCGACGTGGGGTGCGTGGTGAACGGGGCCGGCCTCGCCATGGCGACGATGGACCTGGTCAAGTACTACGGCGGCGAGCCCGCCAACTTCCTCGACATCGGCGGCTCGTCGAATCCGGAGAAGGTGGTGACCGCGCTCAAGATCATCACCGCCGACGCCAACGTGAAGGCGATCCTCTTCAACATCTTCGGCGGCATCACCCGCTGCGACGACGTCGCCAACGGCATCGTGACCGCCACCAGGCAGTTCAAGGTGGACCGGCCTATCGTCATCCGGCTCACCGGCACCAATGAGAAGGAGGCGCTCGACATCCTCGCCGGCGTGGGGATGCGGGCCCTGACCGACATGGACGAAGCCGTGAAGCAGGCCGTGGCGCTGGCGAAAGGGGGCGCGGCATGAGCGTCTTCGTCGACCAGAAGACCCGGCTGGTGGTGCAGGGCATCACGGGGCGCGACGGCTCGTTCCACACCAAGCAGATGATCGCGTATGGCACCGCGGTCGTGGCCGGCGTGACGCCGGGCAAGGGGGGCCAGACAGCGGAAGGCACGGTGCCGGTCTTCAACACCGTCGCCGAGGCCGTCGCCGGCACGGGGGCCAACGTCTCCGTCATCTACGTGCCTGCCAAGTTCGCGGCCGACGCCGTCTTCGAGGCCGCGGACGCCGGCGTGGCGCTGATCGTCTGCATCAGCGAGGGGGTCCCGGTCCTCGACATGACCCGGGTCTATCCGTACGTGAAGGAGAAGGGCGCCCGGCTCATCGGTCCCAACTGCCCCGGACTCATCACGCCCGGCGTGGCCAAGGTCGGGATCATCCCCGGCCAGATCTGCGCGCCGGGGCCCATCGGCGTGGTGTCGCGGTCGGGCACGCTGACCTACGAGGTGGTCTACCAGCTCACGCGGGCGGGCATGGGCCAGACCACCTGCATCGGCATCGGCGGCGACCCCATCATCGGCACCAACTTCATCGACTGTCTCGCGGCCTTCGAGGCCGACTCGGCGACGAAGGCGGTGGTGATGATCGGCGAGATCGGCGGCACCGACGAGCAGCTCGCCGCGGAGTTCGTGAAGGCCAGCATGACCAAGCCGGTGGTCGGGTTCATCGCGGGCCAGACCGCGCCTCCCGGACGGCGCATGGGTCACGCCGGCGCGATCATCTCCGGGTCATCGGGGACGGCGGCAGAGAAGATGGCCGCCTTCGAGCACGCGGGCATCGCGGTCATGAAGCGACCCGCCGACGTGGTCCCGCTCCTCAAGGCGCGGATGTGAAGCTCGGCGAGCTGCTCGACGCACAACGGTTGCTGGTGCCGCTCAAGGCACGGCACGTGCGCGACGCGACCACGCAGCTCGCGCAGGCGCTGGTCAAGTCCGGTGTCGTCGCCGACGAGCCGCGGTTCAACGCGATGCTCAAGACCGAGTGGCCCGAGGACATCGTGTCGGTGGGCGGGCGCGCCTTCCTCCCGCACTTCCGCACCGACGCGGTGCGCCAGCTCGCCCTCGCGATCGGCGTCGCCCGCATGCCCCTCTGCCTGGCGGGGGATCCCAACCGGTGCGCGCGCGTCATCGTGCTCATCGTGGCGCCCACCGGGGAGCCCTCCGCGTATCTCCGGGCCATGGGTGCCGTGGCGCAAGCGCTGAGCTCGGACGAAGTCCTGGAAGGGCTCCATGCCGCGGCCGGGCCCGCGGAGGTGCTGGCCCTCGCCGGCCTGCGCGAGGCCCAGGTGCCCGGTGACGTCGTAGTGCGGGACGTCATGACGGCCGACGTCCTTCACGTCGCTCCGGAAATGCCGCTGCGGGAGGCGGCTCAGGTGATGCTGCGGCGCGGCGTCAGTCTGGTGCCGGTGACTGGTCCGGCCGGCGAGGTCGTGGGCGCCCTGACCGATCAGCACCTGATGCGCCACCTGCTGCCGCTGACCGTAAGCCAGCTCAGCACCGGCCAGATGCGGGCCGTGAAGCGGCGCGGGAAGGGTGCCGGGGCGGGGGTCGTGGATCCTGGCACGGTCCCGGTCCGCGACGTGATGGACCGCACCGTGCTCTGCCTCGCCGAGGACCAGACCGTCGCGGATGTCGCGGCGTTGATGCTGGCCAAGGACGTCGATCGCTTTCCCGTCACGCGGGACGGAGCGCTGGTCGGGTTCCTGACTCGCGGGGACATCGTGAGGAAGTTGCTGGCCACCTAGGAGGTCGGATCACTCGCATGCTGACGCTCGCCATCATCAAGCCCGACGCGGTCGCCGCGGGGAAAGCGGGGAAGGTCCTCGCCCACCTCGAGCAGGCGGGCTTCACCATCCGCGCCGCCACCTTCACCCGCCTCACCACGGCGCAGGCGGAAGCCTTCTACGAAGTGCACCGGGAGCGCCCGTTCTTCCGGCCGCTGGTGACGTTCATGACCTCGGGGCCGTGTCTCCCCCTGGCCCTCGAGCGGGCCGACGCCGTCCTCAAGCTGCGCGAGGTGATCGGTGCGACCGATCCCAAGGACGCGGCGGCGGGCACGGTGCGCGCCCTCTACGCCGAGTCCAAGGAACGGAATGCGATCCATGCTTCAGATAGCGACGAGAACGCCCGCCGGGAGGTCGGCTTTTTCTTCAGCGAGTCGGGGCTGGTGGGCACCTAGCAGTCTTAATCACAACGGGTTAGCTTAACCGGCTATGTTGCGCGTCGACCTCGCGGATCTGCGGGTCGGCCCGGTGGAGATCGACGGCGAACTGGCCGCCGACGACCCGGTGCTGGCCGGGGCCGAGCCGGGTCTCGCCCTCATCGCGCCGGTGCGCGTCGCGGGGCGGCTGGGCAGCGCTGGCGAGGGCAAGTACTACTGGCGGGCCAGGTTGGGGACCACGGTGCGGGTGGATTGCCGCCGGTGTCTGACGCCGGTGGAGGTGCCCGTATCGACGTCGACCGGGCTCGTCTTCGCCATCGAGGGTGAAGCCACCGAGGATGACGGGTGCTACATCATCCCCGCGCGGGCGAGGGTGCTGGACCTCGCGGAGGCGGCGCGGGAGGAGTTGATCCTCGCGTTCCCGCGCTTCGTGGAGTGCCGGCCCGACTGCCGCGGCTTGTGCCCGAGGTGCGGCGCCAATCTGAATGACGGACCGTGCGGCTGCGCGCCCGCGGGGGATCCGCGGTGGGACGCATTGCGCGCGTTGGGCCAACCCGAAAGCAAAGGTCACTGAGGATACGATGGCGGTACCCAAGAGAAGGACCTCAAAGTCGAAGAAGCGGATGCGGCGCACGCACTACAAGGCGGTCGCGCCCACGCTGTCGCCGTGCCCCAAGTGCGGCGAAGCGCGGCGTCCGCACCGGATCTGCCCGAACTGCGGCTATTACCGGGGTGAGAAGAGGCTGGAGATCGAGGACTAGCGGACGTGATCCGGGTCGCGATCGACGCGATGGGCGGGGACCACGCCCCGGCCGCTCCGGTGTCCGGTGCGGCCTTGGCGCTGGCCGAAGTGCCCGGCGACTACGTGATCCAACTGGTCGGGCAGGCTCCGGCCCTCGAGGCGGAGCTGTCCAGGCAGCACGTCAACCACGAACGCATCGAGGTCGTCGACGCCCCGGAAGTCATCGGGATGGCCGAAAAACCGCTTCAGGCCATCCGCTCCAAGCGCCAGTCCTCCATCACGTTAGGCCTCCAGCTTCAGAAAGAGGGGAAGTCCGACGCGTTCATCAGCGCCGGCAACACCGGCGCCGTGATGGCGGCCTCTACCCTCATCCTCAGACTCTACCCGGGGTTCGAGCGCCCGGCCATCGGGACGCCGTTCCCCACCGCCGACAAGATCGTCCTGGTCCTCGACGGCGGGGCCAACGTGGACTGCTCGCCGCAGGAGCTGCTCGGTTTCGCCCACCTCGGCGTGCTCTACGCGCGTGACGTGATGGGACGCGACCAGCCGGCGGTGGGCCTCCTCAACATCGGCGAGGAGGCGGAGAAGGGGAACGTCGCCAGCAAGGAGGCCTATCGCCTCCTTTCGGAGAGCGGACTCCCCTTCGTCGGGAACATCGAGGGGCGGGACATCCTGATGGGGCGTTGCGACCGCGGGGAGTTCGACGTCGTGGTCTGCGACGGCTTCGTGGGCAACGTGCTGCTCAAGTTCTACGAGTCGGTCGCCAAGCTCCTGCACCAGCTGGTGAACCGGGAGCTGGGCCCCGAGTTCGCCGTGAGCGAGCCGATGCGGCGCATCTGGCGGTGCCTGGACTACGCCGAGTACGGCGGCGCGCCGCTCCTCGGCGTCCAGGGGGTCTCGATCATCTCCCACGGCCGCTCGACCCCGGCCGCCTTCAAGGCCGCGGTGAAGGTGGGCGTGGATGCCGCACGGCATCACCTCGTCCAGCACATGGCGACCCAGTTCTCGGTGCGGAGTGCCGCGTCGTGAAGCGGCCGATCGCCGCGTTCGCGGGCCTGGGTAGCTTCAGCCCCGAACGGATCCTCACCAACGCAGACTTCGAGAAGATGCTGGACACGTCGGACACTTGGATCCGCGAGCGGACCGGTATCCGCGAGCGGCACATCGCCGGCCCCGAAGAGACCACCGCCTTCATGGCGCGCGAGGCCAGCCTCCAGGCCATGGCCGAGGCGGGGCTCGGGCCTGAAGCGATCGACACGATCATCGTCGCCACCGCCACGCCGGACCGGCTCCTCCCCTCGGTCGCCTGCGACCTCCAGGCGATGCTCGGCGCGAAGAACGCCACGGCGTTCGACATCCAGGCCGCGTGCTCGGGTTGGGTGTACGGGCTGGTGGTGGGCGAGTCCATGATCGCGGCCGGCACCGGCGAGTGCATCCTGGTCCTCGGCGCCGAGAAGCTCTCCGCCATCACCGACTACACCGACCGGTCCACGGCGGTGCTCTTCGGCGACGGGGCAGGGGCCGCGCTGCTGACCCCCGCCACCTCCGACCGCGGCATCCTGTCGAGCTACCTCAAGACCGACGGCACGCTGGCCGAGCTGCTGTGGCGTCCGGGCGGCGGCACGATCCACCCGCCCGATGCGGAGCTGCTGACGGATCGCAGCTACTACATCAAGATGGCCGGCCGCGAGGTGTTCAAGAACGCGGTGCGCAACATGGCCGACGCCGCCCACAAGGCGCTGGAGCGCGCCGGCCTTTCAGGGAAGGACGTGGACCTCCTCGTCCCGCACCAGGCCAACATCCGCATCATCGAGGCCACGGCCGAGCACGCCCACATCCCGCCCGAGCGGGTGTACGTCAACGTGGACCGCTATGGGAACACCAGCTCCGCGTCGATCCCGAACGCGCTCGTGGAAGCCCGCAAGTGCGGCCGGCTCGAGCCCGGGATGGTCGTTCTGCTCGTCACTTTTGGTGCCGGCTTCACCTGGGGATCGCTCGTTCTCCGGTGGTGAATGTCGCGCTGCTGTGTCCCGGCCAGGGTGCCCAGCGCGTGGGGATGGGCAAGGACCTGGCCGAGACGTTTTCCGAGGCGCGTGCCGCCTTCGAGGCGATCGACGAGGCGCTCGGCTTCCGGCTGTCGGCGGTGATGTGGGAAGGCCCGGAAGACCAGCTGACGCGCACGGACGTGGCACAGCCGGCCATCCTCGCCCACTCGGCGGCGGTCTGGGCGGTGGTGGGCGGCAAGCTCCGGTCCACGGTGGCCGCCGCGGCCGGCCATTCGCTGGGTGAGTACAGTGCCTACGTCGCCGCGGGCGCAATGACCGCGGCGGACGGCGCCCGGCTGGTGCGGCGCCGGGGCGAGCTGATGCACGAGGCGGGGACGGCGCGGCCCGGCACCATGGCGGCGGTCCTCGGGCTCGAGACCGCGAAGGTGGCGGCGGCGTGCCGCGAAGCGAGCACCGGGGGCAGCGTGGTCGTGGCGGCGAACCTCAACGCGCCCGACCAGACGGTCATCTCCGGCGATCCGGATGCGGTGGCGCGCGCCGGCGAGCTGCTCAAGGCGGCGGGGGCCAAGCGGGTCGTCCCGCTCAAGGTGAGCGGCGCGTTCCACTCGCCGCTGATGGCGCCCGCGGCGGCGGGTCTCCAGGCCGAGCTGGCGAAGGCGTCGCTCCGAGCGCCCGCCTTCCCGGTGGTGGCGACGGCGAGCGCGGAGCCGGTGCGTGAGGCGGGCGACGCGCGGCGGCTCCTGGTGGAACAGCTCACGGCGCCGGTCCGCTGGGTCGAGTGCGTCAAGGCGCTCGCGGCGGCGGCGGGTGATGCGCCCCGGTTCATCGAGATCGGTCCCGGGAACGTGCTCACGGGCCTCGCCAAGCGGATCGTTCCTGGCGCGGCGACGTTGAACCTCGGCACCGCGGCGGAGGTCAGGGCCTTTCTGGAGGCGGCGTGAGCGAGTTGGGCGGCAAGGTGGCAGTGGTCACGGGCGGCAGCCGCGGCATCGGCCGGAAGGTGGCGGGCGCGCTGGCCGATGCCGGCGCGAAGGTCGCGGTGGTGGCCCGCGACCGCGCCCGGGCCGAGGCGGCGGCGGCCGAGATCGGGGCGGGCGCGAAGGGTTACTCGTGCGACGTGGCCGACGAGACCCAGGTGAACGCCGCGGTCGAGGCGATCGAGAAGGATCTGGGGCCGATCGACATCCTCGTCAACAACGCCGGCGTGACCAAGGACAACCTCCTGGTGCGCATCTCGGACGCCGACTGGGACCTCGTGGTGGACGCGAACCTCAAGGGCGTCTTCCACACCATGCGCGCGGTCACCCGGGGGATGATGAAGCGGCGCGCGGGGCGGGTCATCAACGTCTCGAGCGTGGTGGGGCTGATCGGCAACAAGGGGCAGGCGAACTACGCGGCCTCCAAGGCCGGGATCCTCGGGCTCTCCAAGGCGGTGGCCAAAGAGCTCGCGTCGCGCAACGTGCTGGTGAACGTCATCGCGCCGGGGTTCATCGACACCGACATGACCGGGGCGCTGAACGCCGAGCAGCGCGAGGCGCTGGCCGCGTCGATCCCCCTGGGGCGGCTTGGCACGCCGGGCGATATCGCGCCGCTGGTGCTCTTCCTCGCGTCGGAGGGGGCGTCGTACATTACGGGGCAGGTGTTCGTGGTCGACGGCGGGATGGTGATGTAGCGGTCCAACCTCTTTGAGGGGCGGAACCACCCATGGCGGACATGGCGGAACTCGAGGCACGCGTCAAGGACATCATCGCCGAAGAGCTGGGCGTCGAGAAGGAGAAGCTCACCAACGAGGCGAGCTTCATGGAAGACCTCGGCGCGGACAGCCTCGACACGGTCGAGCTGGTGATGGCCTTCGAGAAGGAATTCGACCTCGACATCCCCGACGAGGAAGCCGAGAAGCTGCGGACCGTCGGTGACGCGCTCAAGTACCTGCACGCGCGGATGGACGCGAAGTAGTGCGGCGACGCGTCGTCGTCACCGGGCTGGGCCTGGTGACGCCTCTGGGCAACACCGTCGAGGACAGCTGGAACGCCCTGGTCGCCGGCAGGTCGGGGGCCGCGCGCATCCAGAGCTTCGACCCCTCGCCGTACGACGTGCAGTTCGCCTGCGAGGTCAAGAAGTTCGACGCGCTGGCGTACATCGACCGCAAGGAAGCCAAGCGCTTCGACTTCTTCGCGCAGTATGCCATCGCGGCCTGCCAGCAGGCGGTGGACCACGCGGGCCTGGGGAAGGGGTTCCCGGACCCCTCGCGCACCGGCGTCCTCATCGGGAGCGGCATCGGCGGCATCCGGACCTTCGAGGAGCAGTGCCGGGTCTTCGTGGAGAAGGGTCCCACCCGCGTGTCCCCGTTCTTCATCCCGATGTTCATCCCGGACATGGCGGCCGGCCTGGTCGCGATGCGTTTCGGCGTGACGGGTCCCAACCTCTGCACCGTCTCGGCGTGCGCGTCGTCGGCCCACGCCATCGGCGAGGCGTTGCGGCTCATCCAGGACGGCGATGCGGACATGATGATCGCCGGCGGCGCGGAGGCGGCCATCACGCCGCTCGCCATCGCCGGGTTCGGCAACATGCGGGCGCTGTCCAGCCGCAACGACGACCCGCAGGGCGCCTCGCGCCCCTTCGACAAGACGCGGGACGGGTTCGTCATGGGTGACGGCGCCGGCATCGCGATCCTCGAGACCCTGGAGAGCGCCGAGAAGCGCGGCGCGACGATCATCGCCGAAGCGGACGGGTACGGGATGAGCGCGGACGCCTACCACATGACGCAGCCGGCCCCCCAGGGCCGCGGCGCGCAGCAGGCGATGCGCGCGGCGCTGGCGGACGCCAGGGTCGCGGCCGCCGACATCGGCTACATCAAC
>JBGPHD010000022.1:0-27803 GCA_041484135.1 Gemmatimonadota bacterium | reverse complement strand
CTCCACTCGTCCACCCGGCGCGCGCCCTCGAGCAGCAGCGACTCCGGATTGATGGACACGAGGAAGTCCTGTTCCTCGGGACGGATGTCCGCCTCGAAGTTGAACGACCCCTCGGACCAGGTGAAGAGGAAGTAGACGGCCTCCTCGATCTGCACCCGCATGTAGCGTTCCAGGTCGGGGCGCGAGAGCGCGCCCATGTCCACCAGGATCTCGCCGAGCCGCCGGTTGCGGACCTGGGCCTGCCGGTCGATCGCCGATTGGAGCTGCTCGCCGGTGATGAGCCCGCCCTTGACCAGGATGTCGCCGAGGCGGTCGCGCCGGTTGACGATGGAGGCGTACGTGATGGCGCCTTCGTCGAAGAAGATGTACCCGAAGTTGCTCCGGTCGGCGACCGACAGGCAGCCGGTCTTCTTCCCCATCGAGAGGAGCTGGAGGACGTCGGGGAGGCTCGCCTCGCGGAGACTGCCCTTGATCGCCATCAGCGCAGCTCCTCCATGAGGCGCTCACCGACGTCGGGCCAGTCCCAGACGAGCTTCTCGCGGGAGGAGAGCGTCGGGTCGAGCCCCGCGGGGACGAGCGAGGAGATGGCTTGCGCCTGCGAGGGACGGGCGGCGCGCCCTTCGATGGCGGTGCGCACGGTCCGCATGGTGAGCGAGGCGTCGGCCGCATCCATCGCGGAGAGGGCGCGGTTCACCAGGCCCTGCACGGCGCGCGCGCTGTCGGCGGGGCGCGCCGCGAGGTACTGGACCACATCGTCCTCGGCCGCGACGCCGTGCGCCTGGAGGAGCCGCTGCACCATCTTTTCGCGCATGGAGCGGTCGGGCGCGACCAGCTCGACCACCAGGCCGCCCTCGAAGCGGGTGATGAGTCGCTGGGCCACGTCCGCGAGCTGGGTCGGGAGCCGGTCGGCGCTGAAGACCAGCTGTTTCTCCGCGTCGGCGAGGGCGTTGAAGAGGTTGAACAACTCCTCCTGGGTGCGCTCCTTGCCCGCGATCTGCTGGACGTCGTCGATGAGAACGGCGTCGGCGCGGCGGTAGCGGCGGCGCCACCACTCGAGCTTGCCGCCGTCGATGGCCGCCACCAGCTCTTCGATGAACGCCGTCGCGGAGAGGCACGCGATGACGGCGCCCGGCGACGCGGCGGCGAGCGCGTTCCCCACCGCGTGCACCAGGTGGGTCTTCCCGACCCCGCTCGGCCCGGAGATGAAGAGCGGGTTGTAGCGCCGTCCCGGTTCCCGGGCGACCAGCCGCGCCGCCCGCACCACCGCCTCGTTGGCCTGGCCCTCCACGTAGTCGTCGAAGGTGAGCGCGGAGGAGGGCGGCGGCGGCGGCGCGGTCCCCTCCCGGAGCCGCGCGGCGAACGCGCGCGCCTCGTCCACCCGGTCCGGGTCCTTGAAGCGCGCGTGCCCCGCGGCCGAGACGTCGAGCTCGGCCACCTCCGCCGCCAGGCGCTGCAGCTCCTCGATGTCGGCGCTGAACTGCTTGAGCTCGGTCTCCACGTCGGGGACGACGTCGTTCTGGAGCAGCTGCTCGAGCCGCGCGGTCCGGTACCCCTCGCCCTGCCACCGCATCACCGCCTCGCCCACCCGCGAGCGCCAGGCATCGAGGGACTGGGCCACCGACCGGGTCACGGCGGAGAGGAAGGCGGAGAATTCGTCGCGCGAATCGCGCGGAGCCACGGCGGGCGCGGGCGCGGCCCCCGACTCCGCCGCGTCGCCGGTGAGGAGCGCCCGCGCGCCCTGGGGCGTCAACGGCACGTCGCTCACCGCCTGGAACGCGATCAGCCGGTTCACGAGCCCCACCAGCTCGCGCACGTTGGCCGCGCCGATCTCCGCCACCGTCTCCAGCACCCCGGAGGCGAACACCATCGTCCGCTCGTCCGCCTTGCGGCGCAGGATCGCGAGCCGCGTCTCGAAATCCGGGGCCGCCATGTCCACGAGGAGGCCGCCCGAGAGCCGTGAGATCAGCCGCTCGTCGAGGTCCTGGATCTCCGCCGGGGGCCGGTCCGAGGTGAGCATGACCTGCCGGCCGGCGCTCTGCAGCGCCTCGGCGAGCCGGAGCAGCTCCGCCTGCATCTCCCGGTGCTTAGCGAGGAACTGGACGTCGTCGATGAGGAGGATGTCCGCCTCTTCGGCGCTCCTGCGGAAGGCGTCGCTCTGCCCCGCGGCGACCGCGGCGTGGTACTGCTCGACGAATTCCTCGAGGGTGAGGTAGCGCACCGCCAGCGCCGGCTGGCGCGTCAGCGCCCCGTGGCCCACGGCCTGGACGAGGTGCGTCTTGCCGAGGCCGGACTTGGCATAGAGGAAGAGCGGGTTGTAGACGCTGCCCGGCGCCGCTGCGACGGCCTGGGCCGCGGACGCCGCCAGCTGGTTGCTGGCGCCCACGACGAAGGTCTCGAACGTGAACCGGGGGTTGAGCTCCACGTTACCCGCGCCGGGCCGCGCCGGCGCCTTCGCTCAGCTTGCGGAGGACCTCCGCGCTGATCGCCTTGAGCGTCTCGAAGACCCCGGTGCCGTGCAAGGCGTCCGCCGGGAAGGTCGGGTGGCCGCGGAAGTTCAGGGCGTCGTCCAGCTCCTCCGGCGAGAGGATGAGCTCCCGGGGGAGGTCCTGCTTGTTGAACTGCACCACCATGGGCAGCGTGCGGACGTCGATCCCGTGTTCCAGGACGTTGGCCTGGAGGTTCTGGAGGCTCTCGATGTTCTCGTCGAGCTGGCGCAGCTGGCTGTCGGCGACGAACACCACGCCGTCGGCGCCCTGGAGCACCAGCTTGCGGGTGGCGTTGTAGTAGACCTGCCCCGGCACCGTGTAGAGCTGGAACTTGGTCGTGAAGCCCGAGATCGAGCCCAGGTCGATGGGCAGGAAGTCGAAGAAGAGGGTGCGGTCGGTCTGGGTGGCGAGCGAGACCATGCGCCCTTTCCGGTCGTCGGGCACCTGGGTGTAGATGTACTGCAGGTTGGTCGTCTTCCCCGAGCGTCCCGGCCCGTAGTAGACGATCTTGCAGGTGATCTCGCGCGTCGTGAAGTTCACCAGCGACATGGCATCACCGGCGGAAGAGTGAGGTGAGGCTCTTGTTGAGCTCCGACTCGAAGTCGGCCGCGAGGATCGGCTTCCGCTCCTGATCGACCGGCGCCGCCCGCTGGAGCGCCGTGACGAACTCCTCGTGGAAGAGCTGCACCAGCCCGATGGAGGTCTCCTTCCCGAACACGGTGAGCACCACCAGCGTCCCGCGCGGCGTTTGGCACGCGGCCAGGTGGATGCCGTGCTTCTGTCCGGAGTGGTAGAGCGCGCCGAAGCCGGTCTCGCCCACCTGCTGCGCCAGCGCCGTCGACGAGGCCATGATCGCCGCGCCTAACGCGGACGCCCCCATCAGGTCCACCGCCCGGGTGAAGCCGTGCTGCGCCAGTACCTGGCCCGCCGGGGTCATCACCACCACGATGCGGGCGGAGGCCTGCGCCACGTAGCGCACCAGCGGCTCCTCCGTCCAGGTCTCCACCACGGTGGTGCTCACGCGGCCGCCGCCTCCGCCGCGCGCATCATCTCGAGACGCGCGAGGCCGACGTTGATCCCGGCGTCGGCCACCGCCACCACCAGGAGCTCGGGGGGCGCCTGCGCCACGAGCAGCGTGCCACCCTCGGCGGCCATCTGGATGAAGCGCACCTTCCCGCCGCCGGTGGCCGCGGCGGCGCCGCTCACCTTGCGGGCCAGCGACGCCGCGAAGGCCGCCACCGCGCGCCCGTTCACCCCCTCCATCAGCAGCTGCGCGACCATGATCCCGTCGTCGGCCGCGACGAACATCGAGCCCCGCACCCCGCGCACCCGCGAGATGCGGTCGAGCGAGCGGCCCAGGCGCTCGGTGTTCACGCGCCCTGCCCTTCCAGCCACCGGTGCGCCGCACCGCGCGCCCGCTCCGCGAAGCGCAGGGCCAGCCCGACCGGCACGCTGCGGTCGCGCCGCACCATGAGGAGCGCACCCTGGCCCATGGGCGCGAGCACGACGTTCGCGGTCTCCGCCTCCGCCACGATGGTCCCCCAGGCCCCCAAGGCCAGATACCCCACGGTCCGCGACGCCTCGCCCGAGACGCCCGCGAGCGCCGCCGCCGCCAGCTCGGAGACGTCCGCGCCATGCTCGTCCTTGAGGCCGCCCGCCAGCACCAGGCCGCGCGCGTCCAGCAACAAGATGTCCGCCGTGGCGCCCTCCAGTCCACCGAACACCGGCGGCCGCTCGGGTACCATCGGCTCGCGCTCCCCGCCCTCGTCGGGCCGCGGCGCCGCGGGCGGGGCCTCGGGGACGGCCGCGGCCGCCGGCGTGACCCGCGCGCCGGCCCGGATGCTCTCCAGCGCGCGCCGCGCCGCCTCGTCCAGCGGGTTCACCGCCAGCGCGTGCTCCAGCGCCGCGGCCGCGCGCTTCGTCTCGCCCTGCCGGTAATAGAGGAAGCCGATCCCCTTGAGCGCCCCGCTGTGCTCGGGCGCGATTTCGAGCGCCCGCTCCCACGCGACGCGCGCCCGCTCGAGGTCCCCGAGATCCGCGCAGACCCGCGCCAGGCAGTCGTGACCGTCGGCGTGCTGCGGGTGCCGCCCGACCCCGAACTCCGCGACCCGCAGCGCCTCTTCCCGCTGTCCGCGGCGCCGCAGGGCCTCGGCCAGCTCCAGGTAGACGAGGCTGGACGGGTCGCGCGCGAGGGTCGCCGAGAGGGCCCGGATGTCGTCAGCCACGCACGCCTCCCAGCAACTGTTCGAGGGTCGCCGCCGCCGCCTTCGCGGAGGCGATCAGCTGACGCGCGTCGGGCTGCGCCTCGCCGTCGGCGAGCCGTTCCCAGCGCTCCCACTGTTCCCGCGCCTCCCGGAACCGGCCGGTCGCCGCCAGCGCGATCCCGAACCACCGGCAGGCGTCCGCCGCCTCGGGGTCGAGGCGCACCGCCTTGCGGCACGCTTCGACCGCCTCGCTCCAAAGGCCGTCGCGCAGGTGGGCGCGGCCCAGGAGCAGGTGCACCCGCGCCTCGTCGGGCCGGAGGGCCGCCGCGGCGTGCGCGGCCGCCTTCGCCGCGGCCACGTCCCCCGACTCGAGCCGCACCTCCGCCGCGGCGAGCAGCGCCCCCGCGTCGTCGGCGATCGACACCCGCGGCCGTCGCTGCGCCGCCGGATCGTGCAACGTGACCACGCCCGTCGATACCAGGCCGAAGAGCGTGCGCGCCACCTCGAACTCCGACCGGGCCAGTCCCTGGGCGATCTGCCTGACGTCGCGCTCCCCGTCCACGTGGGCCAGCACCTCCCACTCGGCGGGCCGGAGGTCGAGCTGGGCCGCGTCCGCTTCGTCGCCGACCGCCGCGAGCATCGGCACCACACCCAGATGCGGGATGTGCGTCTCGATCCGCGACCACTCGTCGATCCGCCGAGCCCCCTCCATGAGGAGCGTCTCGGTGCGGATCCGCGCCATCGCGGCGCCGGGCACGCCGGTGAGCGCGCCCTCCGTGAACGAGAAGAACCCCTCGCGCCACGAGAGCAGCTCGAAGACCACTTCCGCGACGTGGGACTCGACCTGGTGCTCCAGCTCCCGCTGGCCGATGGCCCCCATCTCGACCAGGATCTGGCCGAGCCGCCGGCGGGTGCCCTCGGTCTCGTGCTGCTGGAAAGCGACGGCGCGCTCGAGGTCCGCCTCCGACACCTTCCCCGATTTCACCAGCACGTTGCCGATGCGGTGCGGGTTGGTCTTGATCTCGGCGTAGACGATCGCGCCGCCGTCGAAGGCGACCATCCCCTCGTTGTTGCGGAGATGGCTCGTGATGCGCATCACGCCCGTCTTCCGCGACAGGTCGAGGAGCTGGAAGACGTCGTGGAGCCCCAGCTCCTTGAGGGGGCCTTCGATCGCCATCGCTACGCCGCCTCGCCGGCGAAGATGTGGACCAGGTCCTGCGCGGTCCGCGCGTGGGTGCGCGCCTTCGCCGCGTAGGTCCCTGACGGATCGAGCGCGATGCACCGCTCCCAGTGCTGCACGGCCTCACGGTAGCGACGTTCCCGCGCCAGCGCGACTCCGAAATAGTAGTGGGCCGACACGTGGTCGGGCTCGAACCGCACCACCCGCTCGCACGCCGTGACGGCGTCAGCGCCGCGGTTGGTGTCCAGCAGCGCCCGGGCGAGGAGGACCAGCGCCTCGAAGTCGAACGCGTCGCGCTCCAGGAGGCCGATGAGCAGGGCCGTCGCGTCGCCGGCGCGGCCGTCGCGATTCAGCAGGTCGGCCAGGGCGTGGGCCGCCTGCGCGTATGTCGGCAGGTGCTGGAGCGCGGCGCGGTACGCCGCTTCGGCATCCCGGTTCTCGCCGCGCGCCTCGGCCAGGCGACCCAGCTCGACCCAGACCTCCACGAACGCGGGGTCGAGGTCCAGCGCCGCCCGGTACGCTTCGCGGGCCGCGTCGACGTCGCCCACCTTGACGGCCACGGCCCCCAACAGCTTGCGGAGATCGGCGCGGGCGGGGGCGCGCACCACCGCGCGCCGCAGGATCTCCAGCGCGCCGGCCGGATCGCCGGTGCCGCTCCGCGCTTCGGCCGCGAGCAGCGCGACGTCGGCGTCGTCGTCGAACGTGGTGAGCAGGGCCTCGGCCAGCGGCCGCGCCTCCGACGCGCGCTCGAGCGCCAGCAGGGCGCGCACCTCGCCTTCCCGCGCGCCGCGGTGCGCGGGGGACGCCTGCCGGCCCTCCCGGTAGCGCTCGAGCGCCTCGCCCCAGAGGCCGCGCCGGGCGTAAGTGCTCCCCAGGAGCACCGAGCCCTCCCCGCGGTCGGCGCCGCGCTGCATCGCGCGCGTCACCTCCGCGATGGCCCGCTCGAACAACGACTTCGAGAGGTAGTCGCGCGCCAGCGCGTAGGGATCGTCCGCCCCCCGGGGCTTGTCGGCGACCGGGGCCGCCGGCTTCAGCTCCTTGAACAGCTCGTCGAGGAGCCGCGGGTCGAACTGGAACGTCTCGCCGGTCTCCGCGAAGGGCCGCTCGCCCGAGACGTCGGGCACCACCGTCAGCGTCGGGTCCTCGTACTGGAGCTCGATGGCGAGCAGGAACTTCTGCGGCACGTAATACGGGTCCAGCTCCAGGGCGCGCCGCACCTCGCGCAGGGCGCCCTCGAAGTCCCCCAGGTTGGAGAGGGTGAAGCTGAGGTTGTAGTGCGCCGCCGCGTTCTCGCCGTCCGCCTCGACCGCGCGCGCGAAGGCGTTCTTGGCGTCCGCATAACGCTTGAGCTCGACCAGCACCATGCCGATGCCGTTCCAGGCCACGCACGAGGCGGGCGCCGCGTCCAGCGCCTGGCGGTAGGCCTCCAGCGACAGCTGGTGGCGCCGGAGCTGCGAGAGGAGGAGGGCGAGGTTCAGCCGCGCGTGGGTGAGCTCCGGCTGGCGGCGGAGCGCGTCGCGGAACGCGTCCACCGCCTCGTCCATCTTCCCGCCGGCCGCGAGCGCGACGCCCAGGTTGTTGTAGGCGAGCGCGTACCCCGCCTCGGCTTCGATCCCGCGCTGGTACGACGCGAGCGCCTCCTCGCGCCGGCCCAGCTGGTGCAGGCAGACCCCGCGCTCGTTCCAGAGCTTCGCCGTCCCCGGCGATTCCCGGGCCAGCTCCTCGTAGAGCTCCAGCGCCTCGGCCACGTCGTGGCGCAGCAGGTGCACCTCGGCCATCGCGCGGCGGACCAACTGCCGGTCCTCACCCCGCTCCAGCGCCAGCCGGTATTCCCGCAGCGCCTCGGCGAAGTAACCCTTCTGGCGGAAGGCGCGGCCGAGGTCCGCGTGGGCGGTGTGGTGCACCGCGCCCGAGCCGGCGCCCTCGAGCCGCGCCAGCGGCGACGACTGGCGTTCCGCCCCCTGCTCCAGGGAGAGGTTGGTCTGCGCGCGGGCCAGCGCCGGGTTGAGGTGCACCGCCTTCTTGCTGGCCGCCCGCGCCTCGCCGTGCCGGCCCAGGTCGCCGAGCACGAACGCCAGCAGGTGGTGCGCCTCGGCGTTGTCCGGGTTCAGGGCCACCGATCGCTCCAGCGCCGCGAGCGCCTCGTCGTTCACGCCGCGGTTGTAGAGCACCTCGCCGCGATGGAACTCGACCACCGACGATTCCGGGTCGAGCTCCCGCGCGCGGTTGAACCACTCCACCGCCTGCTCCAGGTTCCCGCGGCGCTGCTCGGCGAGCCCCAGCTGCAGCAGCACACGGAGGTCCCGCGGCTGCTCCGCCAGCAGGGCCTGGAACTCGGCGACCGCCTCCTCGAGCCGGCCCACCGACGCGAAGGCGCGGGCCAGCTCCCAGCGCGCCTCGCGGTCGTCGGCGCGCTGGCGCAGGCGCTCGCGCAGCTCGGCGATCCGCCGGTCGTACGTGCCGGTGGCCGCGTGCACGATCTCGAGATTGCGCTGGGCCACCGCCATCCGGGGGTCGATCTCCAGCGCGCGCGTGAAGCTCAGCGCGGCCTCTTCGAAGAGGCCACGGCGGTGGTAGAGGACACCCAGGTTGTTGTGCGCGCCCGCATCGGAGGGATCGATGCGGCGCGCGAAGGACCGCAGGACGGCGAGGTCGCGCTCGGTGGCCACGGCTGCCGGCATCGTCCGCGCGGCCGTCAGGTCAGCCGGACGGCCTGGAGGATCGCGCGGAGGGAGGCGAAGTCCGGGACGAGGAGGAAGTGCCCGCGCAGCGTCTCGTCCTCGGTGACGAACATGAACTGCGTCTCGACGCAAAAGACGTAGTCGCGATCGCTGCCGAAATTGAGATACGCCGACGTCAGCACCGCCGACGACAGGTCGATCACCAGGCTCGGCACCGACGGCAGCAGCATCATCCCCATGAACGACGACAGGGCGTTCATGTAGGCGCCGCAGAGGATGTTCCCGGCTTCCTTGAGGCTCGACTGCTCCAGGGCCCCGAAGGTCTCGGTCTTGCCGAGGGGCCGGCCGAGGAGGAGGTCGCAGAGCCGCTTGGCCGCCTTCTCCGGGAAGACCAGCAGCGTCCGCCCGGTGAGGTCGCCGAGCATGTGCAGCAGGATGGCGGCCACCACCTCGTTAGGCTCGCCGAGCTGGTCGGCCACGTCCTCGAGGCGCGAGACCGCGATCTTGGGGACGCTGATCATGATCCGGCGGTTGGTCATCTGCGACAGTGCCGTCGCCGCGTGCCCCGCGCCGATGTTCTCGACCTCTTTCAGCGCGTCGAGCTGGAGTTCCTTGAGATCGCGTATGTCGTCCATGGCCTTGCACGCCGGTTGAGAGTCCAGGTTGTCGGGGTCGAAGGGCCGGGCCCTTCACCGCCGCAACGTTCCGCCGCCCCTCACATCAGTCCACCCGCATCGAGGATCAGCGCCGCCGCGCCGTCGCCCAGGATCGTCGCCCCGCTGAAGACCGGCAGCATCCCGCGCGGCGCCTCGAAGTTCTTCACCACGATCTCCTGCTGGCCCAGCATCGCGTCCACCACCACGCCGGTGCGGCGCTCTCCCATCTCCAGCACGATGACCGACAGCCGGGCCGGCGTCGGCGCGCCGTTCCCCGTCCCCAGCACCTCCCGGAGCCGCCGGAGCGGGAGCAGGCGCCCGCGGAGCATGACCGTCTCCCGGCCCTGCACCGTCTGCACCTCGTCGGCCCGCGGGTCCACCGTCTCGGCGACGTGGGTGAGCGGCAACGCATAAATCTCATTACCGACCCGCGCCAGCAGCGCCCGCACGATCGCCAGCGTCACCGGCAGCCGCAGCGTGAAGACGGTGCCCTTCCCCTCCTCGGACCGGATCTCCAGCGAGCCGCCCAGCGCGCGCGCCGCCGTCGCGACCACGTCGATCCCCACGCCGCGGCCCGACACGTCGGTCACCGTCCGCGCGGTGCTGAAGCCCGAGCGGGTGAGGACCTTGAACAGCTCCTCCTCGCCCAGGTCCTGCCGGTCCGCCGAGACGAGGCCCATCTCGCGCGCCCGGGCCAGCACCGCGGCGCGGTCGACGCCGCGCCCGTCGTCGGAGACGCGGATCGCCACCGAGGACCGCTCGCGCACCGCCGCCAGGACCAGCTGGCCCATCGCCGGCTTGCCGCGCGCCGTCCGCTCCGCCGGCGCCTCGATCCCGTGGTCCACCGCGTTCCGGAGCAAGTGCACCAGCGGGTCCGCCAGCTCGTCGAGGATCGTCCGGTCCAGCTCGATGTCCTTCCCCTCGACGCGGAAGGCCACCTGCTTCCCCATCTGCTTCGCGAGGTCCCGCACCATGCGCGGGAACCGGTCGAAGACCTGCCAGACCGGCGTCATCCGCGCCTGGATGATCTCGCTCTGGAGCCGCCCCGCGAGCCGCCCGATCTGGAGCGACACGTCGTCGAGCTCCGGCTCCGCGATCCGCGCCGTGAGCGCGGTGAGCCGCCCGCGCGCGATCGCCAGCTCCCCGATCTGGTTCATCAGCTCGTCGAGGCGGCGGAGGTCCACCCGGATGTGCCGCGCCCCGCCTCTCGCGGTCTCGATCGCCACCTCGGGCGTCTCTTCGACGACCTCCACCGCTTCCACGTCCCCCGCCGACCGGATCGCCTCCTCGAGCACGGCCGCGTCCACGTCCGACTCGATCCGGAACGAGAACTTCCCGTTGAACCCGTCCACCTCCATCGCCGCCGGGACCGGCGAGATCGACGAGACCACGCCGTGCGTCTCGGCCTTCTTCAGGGCGACGTACGCGCGGGCCCCCTTGAGCGCCGCCTCGGTCCGGAGCGTGACGCGCACCAGCCGTCCCCGTCCCGGCGCCACCCCCGGCAGCAACTCGGCCACCGGCGCCGGGGCGGGCGCCGGGCCCGCCGCGGTCCCCTGGGCGCCGTGCGCTTCGCGATCGAGCTGCGCGACCAGCGCGGCGAGGGGCGCCGGGTCGTCCCGGCCGGCCACCGCCTCGCCCACCGCGCGCTCCAGCGCGTCGGCGGACTTGAACAGCAGCTCGAGCACCGCGGGCGTGGCCGGTCGCTCGCCCCGCCGCACGACGTCGAGGAGGCTCTCGACGCGGTGCGCCAGCTCCGCGACCGCCGCGTACCCCATCGTCGCCGCCATCCCCTTGATCGTGTGGACGGCGCGAAAGATCCCGCCGACCGGTTCCTGGGCGGCGGGATCGCGCTCCCACTCGAGCAGGAGATGATTGAACGCGGTGAGATGGTCGCGGCTCTCGGTGAGGAAGAGGTCCGCGTACTGGCGGACGTCCATCCTATCCGATGACGCGCTGGACCGCTTCGAGCACGCGCGATGGCTGGAACGGCTTCACCACGAAGTCCTTCGCGCCGGCCTGGATCGCCTCGACCACCAGGGCCTGCTGGCCCATGGCGCTGCACATCAGGATCTTCGCGTTGGGATCGTCCTTGACGATCTCGCGGACCGCGTCGATCCCCCCCATGTCCGGCATCACGATGTCCATGGTGACGAGGTCGGGACGCAGGTCGCGATAGCGCTCGATGGCCTGCACGCCCGTCTCGGCTTCGCCGACCACCTCGTAGCCGGCGCTTCCCAGGATGTCGCTGATCATCGTCCGCATGAAGATCGCGTCGTCACAGACGAGGACTCGATGACCCACACTGCCTCCTACGGCAACAATGGCTCCAGAAGAGCGTCCGTCTCCAACTGCACGAAAGTCTGACCGGCCACGGACCCCACCGCTCGCACCAGATCGGGGCGGACGCCGGGAAGTGACGCGCGATCGTCCAGGGAGTTCGTCGGGACCGTAACGAGGTCGAGCACCTCGTCGACCGCCAGGCCGACCGGTCGTGATCGTCGCTCGACGAGGATGACGGTGCCGCTGCCCTTGGCCAACCCGGACGGGAGGCCGACCGCTTCGGCGGCATCCACCACGGTCACCAGCGTGCCCCGCACGTTCACCAAGCCGCGCACAGCACCCGGAGCACCCGGGATGCGCGTCGGCATTGTGGCGGGAAGGATCTCCTGCACCGCTCCCGCCTCGACCGCGAACACCTGTGCCCCGGAGCGAAAAAGGAGCAGCTTACGCGCGGTCATCGGGCCCGCCGGATGCGAAAAAGCCAAGATACCCCAGGGGGTTGGAATCGGCAAGCAAAACCGCGTCGTCCAGCGCGAGCGCGAGCACGGCTCTGAGGTCCGCGGGCCACTCGGACCGGACCTCGACCATGGTCCCCGTCGCGGGGTGCGGGAAGCGGAGCCAGGCGGCGTGCAGCGCCTGGCGCGTCGTCGCCCGCGCGAGCGCCGCCGCGCGGTCGTGGCTGGCGTCCGAGCGCTTGGGCGAGAGCCCGCCATAGACCGGGTCGCCCACCACGGGATGGCCGATGGACTGGCAATGCACGCGGATCTGGTGGGTCCGTCCGGTCTCGAGCGTGGCGAGGACGAGGTCCGCCTCGCCGCCCCGGGCCACCGTCCGCACCCGCGTCACCGCGTGCCGCCCACCCTCGCCCACCGGGATCATCATCCGCTTCCGGTCCTGCGGGTGGCGGGCGAGCCGCGCCTCGATGCGGCGCTCCGGCGCGCCGAGATGCCCCCAGACCAGGGCGGCGTAGCGGCGCTCGATGCGGCGCGCCGCGAGCGCGGCGCCGAGCTTCTCATGCGCCCGCGCGGTCTTGGCCACCAGGAGGAGGCCGGAGGTGTCCTTGTCGAGACGATGGACGATCCCCGGCCTTCCCTCGTCCCCGCCGCCGAGGCCCACGCCGCGCGCGGCGAGCGCGTTCACCAGCGTGTCGTCCCAGTGCCCGGGCGCCGGATGGACCACGAGGCCCGCCGGCTTGTCGATCACCGCGAGCTCGTCGTCCTCCCAGGCCACCACGAGGTCGATCGCGGCGGGCGTGATGCGCCGCAGCGCGCGCTCCGGGAACGCGACCTCGATCTCGGTGCCGCGCTCCGGCTGGAGCGAGGAACGCGCCGGCAGTCCGCCGATGCGGACGGCGCCCTCGGCGATGAGGCGCGCGGCGACGGTACGGGAGAGCTGGAGCTGATCGGCGAGGAACCGGTCGAGTCGCTCCGCGCGGTCCGTCGCCACGCTGAAGCGGGTCGCCGGCGCTGCGGGCACGGGCGCTACGACCCCGTGGGTGGCACGGCCTCGGGGGCCGGGACGCCCGGCGAGGATGGCTGCTTCCCCTCGCCCCACAGGGAGAGCGCGAGCGCGAAGGCGCCGCACGTCACCGCCATGTCGGCGACGTTGAACGTGGGCCAGTGGAACGCGCCCACGGTGAAGTCGAGGAAGTCCACCACGCCCTTGCTGGAGCGGATCCGGTCCACGAGGTTGCCGGCCGCGCCGGCGCAGATGGAGGCGAGCGCGTAGAGCCGCAGCCAGTCGCCGGAGCGCGTGGTCTTGAGCATCGAGCCGAGGACGAAGAGGGCGGTGAGCGAGAGCCCCATGAAGATCCAGC
Source organism: Gemmatimonadota bacterium (assembly GCA_041484135.1). Taxonomy (GTDB): domain Bacteria; phylum Gemmatimonadota; class Gemmatimonadetes; order Gemmatimonadales; family JACORV01; genus JACORV01. The sequence goes on along the minus strand of JBGPHD010000022.1, from coordinate 14,500 downwards.
GGGAGTATTCGCCCACGTGGAGGCCGAACGCGGCCCCGGGGTTGTACACGAGCCTGAGCTGGAAGAAGTCGCCGATGACGGGGACGCCGACGTAACGCAGGAGGAACGCCTCGGCGAGGAGCTTGGTGGCCAGGTCGAGGACGATCACCGCTGCAACGACGCCGACGAACCGGCGCTGCTCAGCGGCGCTTACCATCTTCCTCCTTCTCTTTGCAGCTGATGCAGAGGCGGGCGTGCGGCAGCGCGTCGAGCCGGTCGTAGCCGATGTCCTCGCCGCAGCTCTCGCACTTGCCGAACTTCTCCGGCGCCTTGTAGAGCCGGCGCAGCGCCTCGTTCAGGTGCCAGAGGAAGCGCCCTTCCTTGGACGCCATCAGGAACGCTTTCTCGCGCTCCATGGCGTCGGTCCCCTGGTCGGCCATGTGGAACGAGTACGATGAGAGGTCGCCGTCGGCCGCCTGGAGGGTCGCGTTGAAGCTCTCGTCGTAATGACCGATCTCCTTCAGCGCGCGCGCCCTCTCCTCCAACAGACGCTTCTCGAAGTACGCGAGTTGTTTCTTCGTCATAACGTCAGCTGTTCCCTCGTCAAGGGCGGCGGTGCCCCGCCGCGGTCACTCGGCACGTTTCACCCCGAGTCGCGCCTGGTAGCCGTCCAGGTCCACGTCCTGGACCAGATCGGCCGACGGCGCCGCCGCCTCCACCACCACCCGCCGCGCCAACGTCTCGCCTGAAATGTACTCAGCGTGCCGCGCCGCCGCCGAGCGCACGGCCTCGTGTCCGTCCACCCACAGCTCGATGCGGTCGGTCACCCGGTAGCCCGCGTCGCGCCGGAGCCGCTGCACCCGGCTCACCACTTCCCGGGCCAGACCCTCGGACCTGAGGTCGTCGGTGAGCGTGGGGTCGATCGCCGCCACGACTTCGCCGTCGGTCTCCACCACCACGTCGCCCCGCGCGTGCCGCAACACCACCAGGTCGTCAGGCTGCAACACGTGCGTCTCGCCCTGCACCACGATCTCGACCGGCTCGCCGGCCTCGAACCGCGCCACCGCCTCGGGGGAGAGTTTCTTCACCGCCGCGGCCGCTTCCTGGGTCGCCTTGCCGAATCGTTTTCCGAGGGCACGAAAGCTAGGTCCCGCCTCCAGAGAAACAAGGTCCGTCCCGCGGGTCACCAATTCCACCCGCTTGACATTGACCTCGGAGACGAGTAGCGGCACCAGGGCCTCGAAGAGGCCGCGGTCCACGTCGGCGGGGACCGCCGCCAGCATCCGCGCCAGCGGCTGCCGCACCCGGAGCGAGACCTTCTCCCGCGCGCTCCGCGCCAGGCTCGCGAGACGCCGCACCACGTCCATCGCCCGGTCCAGCGCCGCGTCCTCCGCCTCACGCGGCACGACCGGGAACGGGGCGAGGTGCACCGAGGTCCCGGCGAGATTGCGGTGGATCAAGTCGGCGAGGAACGGCGCCGCCGGCGCCAGCAGCCGCGCGCTCACGCACAGCGCCTCGTGCAGCGTGGCCAGCGCCGCGGGATCGGCGCGGCCGCCGGGGACCCAGAAGCGCGCCCGGCTCTGACGCACCCACCAGTTCGACACGTCGTCCACCACGAACTGGACGATGGCGCGCGTGCCCACGGTGACGTCGTACGCGTCCCACGCCGCGCGCACCTCCCGCACCGTGCGCTGCAGGCGCCCGAGGAGCCAGCGGTCCGCCAGCGGCCGATCGGCCGGCTTCGGGTCCGCGGCCGACGGCGTCCAATCCTCGGCGTACAGATGGAAGAGGTGGTAGGTGTGCCGCAGCTTCTCGAGCACGTTGCCCGCCACGTCCGCGATCGCCGCCTCGTCGAACTTCTTGGGGAGCCAGACCTGGCTCGAGAGGAGGAAGTAGAGGCGCACCGCGTCCGCACCATACGCGGTCACGGCCTGCACCGGGTCCACCATGTTGCCCCGGGACTTCGACATCTTCTGCCCCGCGGCATCGAGCACGGTCCCGTTCACGATCACGTGCCGGTAGGCGGGCTGGTCGAAGACGCCCGTGGCGATCGCGAGCAGCGAGTAGAACCAGCCGCGGGTCTGGTCCACGCCCTCGGCGATGTAATCGCCCGGGAAGTGCTCCGCGAACTCCTGTTCGTGCTCGAAGGGATAGTGCCACTGCGCCGCCGGCATCGCGCCCGAGTCGAACCAGGCGTCGATCACCTCGCTCACCCGGCGCATGGTGCCCGCGCACTGCGCGCAGCGCCACGTGTAGCCGTCGATGTGCGGCTTGTGCGGATCGAAGTCGGCGGGGAGCGGCTTCCCCCAGCGCTCCGCGAGCGCGGCGTACGAACCGATCACCTCGGTATGCGCCGCCTCCTGGTCGCAGACCCAGGCCGGGAGCGGCGTCCCCCAGAACCGGTCGCGCGAGAGGGCCCAGTCCACGTTGTTCTCGAGCCACTCGCCGAAGCGACCGCTCCCCATCTCGGGTGGATGCCAGTCCACCTCCGCGTTCAGGGCGATCATGCGGTCCTTGAACGCGGTGGTCTTCACGAACCACGACGCGCGCGGGTAGTAGAGGAGCGGCGTGTCGCAGCGCCAGCAGAAGGGATAAGTGTGCTCGACCGTCTCGCGCCGGAGCAGCAGGCCGTCGGCCTTGAGCTTCGCGATGATCGCGGCGTCGGCATCCTTGACGAAGACGCCTTCGATCTCGGGCCAGGTGGTGCCGCGGAACTTCCCGGCCGTATCCACCGGCACCGTGTAGGCGAAGTTCATGGTCCGCGCGATGGTGAAGTCGTCCGCACCAAAAGGGGCGAGGTGGACGAGGCCCGAGCCGTCCTCCGCGGTGACGAAGTCGCCCGCCACCACCTCCCAGCGCCGGCCCTCGGGCCACGGGACCACGTCGAGCGGGCGGCGGTACTTCAGGCCCACCAGGTCCTTCCCCGTGAACCGCGCCACCACCGGATCGTCACCTAACGGCTTTGCCTCGCCGCCGGGCGCCACGTGCGGCGCCCGCGCCGCGGCCAGGATGATGCGCCGGCCGTGATGGTCCACCTCGACGTACTCGAGGTCGGGATGCACCGCCACCGCGAAGTTGGAGGCCAGCGTCCAGGGGGTGGTGGTCCAGATCAGGAGGTACCGATCCGACGCGCCCTCGAGCGGATAGAGCACGTACACCGACGGGTCCTTGGCGGTGTCGTAGCCCAGCGCCAGCTCGTGGCTCGACAGCACGGTGCCGCAGCGGGGGCAGTACGGCAGCACCTTGTGGCCGCGGATGAGCAGCCCCTTCTCGTGCAGCCTTGAGAGGAGCCACCACACCGACTCGACGTACTCGTTGGCATAGGTGATGTACGGCTTGGCATAGTCGAGCCAGTAGCCGATGCGGTCCGAGAGGCTCTCCCAGTCCGCCTTGTACTTCCACACGCTCTCCCGGCACCGGCGGTTGAACTCCGCTACGCTCACCGTCGCGCCCGGCTGGTCGCCGATCTCGGTCTTGCTGCTGATGCCGAGCTGCTTCTCGACCTCGATCTCGACCGGGAGGCCGTGGGTGTCCCATCCCGCGATGCGGGTGACGCGCCGGCCCTGCATGACCTGGTAACGGCAGATCAGGTCCTTGATGGTCCGCGCGAAGACGTGATGGATCCCCGGCCGCCCGTTGGCGGTGGGGGGGCCCTCGAGGAAGACGAACGGCTGTCCCGCCGCGGTCCGCCGCTGGACCTCGTGGAAGAGGTCCTCCGCCTTCCAGGTGTGGAGCAACTGGCGCTCGAGCGCGTCGGCGCGCTCCTCCACCGGGATGGCCGCGTACCGCGCGGCGGTCATGCCGCCAGGCGGCGGATCACGCCGCGGATCAGGGCCGTCAGCTTCGGCTCCGCCCGGATCGCGGTGGCGATGATGCGCTCGAGCTCCGCCTTTTCCAGGGCGTCGGGCAGGCACTGGTCGGTGATGATGGAGAGGCCGAGCACCCGCATCCCCGCATGGACGGCCGTGATCACCTCGGGCACGGTGCTCATGCCCACGATGTCCGCACCCATGGCGCGCAGCATCCGGTACTCGGCGCGGGTCTCGAGGTTGGGACCGGTGACCGCGACGAACACGCCCTCGCGCAGCGTGATCCCCGCCTCGAGCGCCACCGCGCGGGCCAGCGCCCGCAGCGCCGGATCGTACGGCTCGGACATGTCCGGGAAGCGCGGGCCGAGACGGTCGTCGTTCGGGCCCACCAGCGGGTTGTCACCCAGCAGGTTGATGTGGTCGGCGATGAGCACCAGGTCCCCGGGGGCCCAGAGCGGGTGCATGCCGCCGCACGCGTTCGACACGACGAGGGTGCCGGCACCCAAGGCGCGGAGCACGCGCACCGGCAGCGCGATACGCTGGAGCGGGTAGCCCTCGTACGAATGGAAGCGTCCCTGCATCGCCGCGACGGGCCGCCCCTCGAGCGTGCCCAGGAGCAGCTTGCCCGCGTGCGTCTCGACCGTGGAGAGGGGGAAGCCGGGGATCTCGCCGTAGGGGATGGCGCATTCGAGCGTGATCTCGCGCCCGAGGCCCCCCAAGCCGGTGCCGAGGATGATGGCGATCTCGGGCGGCGTCTTCCACCGGGCGCGGACGGCCGCCGCGGCCTGTGCTACCGCGTCGTAGGTCACTCCTCGACGATCGACTTGATCCACTTCGGCGACGACTTCCGGGCGTCACGCGCGCGCTCATCGGCGGGCGCGATGCTCCCCGCGACCTTGCCGAAGTTGGCGCCCTCGCTGGCGGCGAGGGCCTCGAGCTCGGCTTTCTGGCGTTCCACCAGGACCCGCAGCGACGCCAGATAGGCGTGGTGCTTCTGCGAGAGCTGCTGCCCCGATGACTCGAGGCGCTCCAGCTCGCGCCGGGCGCGCTCCAGGCGCCGCTCGGCATCCGCCTCCGCCTCGCGGATGATCATCTGCGCCTCACGCTCGGCCTGCTCGCGGGTCTCGGCCCGGAGCTGCTGCGCCGCGACCAGCGCCTCGTTCATCGCCTTGTCGCGGCTCATGTACTCCTTGAGCTGCTCCTCGACGTGCTTGAGGCGCGCCTCCAGCGCGATACGCTCGCGCAACACCCGCTCCAGCTCGTCGGCGGCGCGGGACCGGAAGTCCTCCACCGCGATCGGGTCGTACCCGCGCATGGACTTCCGGAACTCCTGCTTCCGCACGTCGAGTGGTGTGAGCCGAAAGATGTCGTCGCTCATGGCTGCCGCTCCCCGAAAAGGACCGTGCCGAGTCGGAGCATGGTGGCGCCCTCCTCGACCGCGATCTCGAAGTCGTTGGACATGCCCATCGACAAGACGTTAAAGGCCGAAGGCTGAAGGCTCGAAACCAGGCGATCCCTCAGCTCCCGCAACCCCCTGAACGCCGCCCGCTGTGCCGCCACATCGTCCGTCAGCGGCGCCATCGTCATCAGACCCTTCACCTTGAGGTGCGGCTGCGCCGCCGCATGGGCGACGACCGCCTCCGCCTCCTCCGGCATCGCGCCAGACTTCTGCGCTTCCCGCGCGATGTTCACCTCGACCAGCACGTCCTGCACCAGCGCGCGCCGGGCCGCTTCCTTCTCCAGCGCGTCCGCCAGCCGGACCGAATCGAGCGAGTGGATGAGCGCGAAGCGCCCCACCGCGAGCCGGGCCTTGTTGCTCTGGAGGTGGCCGATCAGGTGCCACCGCAGCGGCGCGCCCTGCCAGGCCTCCTGTTTCGCCAGCGCCTCCTGGACGCGATTCTCGCCCACGTCGATGAGACCGTTGGCCGCGGCCTCGCCGACGGTCGCGATCGGGTGACCCTTGGTCACCGCGACGATCCCGACCTCCGACGGGTTGCGGCCGGCGCGAGCGGCCGCCGCGGCGATGCGCTCGCGTACGACCTCAAGCTGCATAGCCTGAACAATTTAGCGAGGGCCCCCCCAAAGTGGCGAGGTCGGCTCCCCGCGGAGGCCCGGAAGGCCAGCCGCCCGCCGCGAACGACGAAGGGCGGCCGCGCCGCCCTTCGTCAACCCTCTCCCACGGCTAGTGGCGCGTGCCGGCGTTGTCGCGCGGTGCCGCCCTATCGCGGTCTGACCCTTCGCTGCTGACTGGCGTTAGAACGCAAGGCCCGCCCGGACCACGACCGCTCGTTGATCCTCGCCCGCGACACTCCTGAAGCTCGTGAACGACTTACGAACGAGCCACACCGCATTGACTCCGACGTGGGCTCCAGCTCGGATGCTCAGAGGCCTGTTGACAGAGAATCCGACAGCTGCCCCGCCGCGCACCCCGTTGTCCGGACCCTCCAACATGAGGCTCGCTAGCGGCCCGGCCCATGCGCTTAGGCGGAGTGCACCCGAAGTGCGGGCGGTAACGCGGTACGCGGGTGAGAAAAGGACGGCCCTCGTGTCCCATCCGTTCGCCGTACGCCAATGCACCAGGGAGGTCCCGACCTGAAGAGCTCGGGCCGCGCCTAACGGCATCGCGAATTCCAGTGAATACACAGGCTCAACCGGCCGCCACGGTCCAGTGACCGTCGCCATTGCTCCCACACTCACTATGGTCTCAGCACGGCCGCGTGAAAGCCCGACCGCCGGCTGCGGAAGAACGGTCGCCATGAGTCTTAGCTCGTCGTCAAAGGCACCTGCGTCCAGGCGCGCGGTGCCCTCAACGCGTAGCCCCAGTCGACCGTAAACACGCCCTTCGACGCCGAGGCCGAAGGAAGCGGCGTTCCCCCGATTCGGTGGGATCCCCGCATTCGAGCGACTCTTGGCCGAGAAGTAACCGAATCCAACAAGTAAGTAAGGCGAGATACGTGTTCGTCCCAGCGGATGCACGGCGGCTTCCATCTCGGCCGCGAAGGCCTCGAAGTCGCCGAGCCGAGGCCAGCGCTGCCCGAGCAGGCTGAGGTCCAAGTATCGTCCAAGCGCGACGCCCGCACGCGCGGACAGGCCGTGGTATGGCTGATCGTTCGCCAAGTCGAACTCGAGGACGCTCATGCCGAGGGATGCGGTAGCGAGGTCGCCGACGCGTGTGGCGCGCGGAGGAGTCTGCCCGGAAAGAACGGTGGTAATCCCCAAGTAGGCCACACCCAAGAGGGCGGCCGCTGCCCGCCACTCCGTGGTGGCCACTCGGTTCAAGGAAGCCAAAGCTCGATGCCGAACGAGGTGAACAGCCGATCACGCAAACCCAGAGTCTCGCCATCTCGATTCAGGCGCACGACGTACCCGAGACCGGCGGTGAAGGCTGCAGGGTTGTTCTCCCGGCCAATCCGGGTGCGTGCCCCGAGCTCGAACCGCAGCACCGGCACTGTGACCGCCCGCCTTCCGAATGCGAGCGTGTCGCCTCCGAACACCGTGAAACCCGCAATCGACGCGTAGTTGAGTCCCGCCTCCACACTCGATGAGACGGCAAAGCTCGGCGTCCGGCGTGGACCGTGCTGCACGATATCGTGGCGAAGACCAACACCTACGGACGCATACGCGATGTCCACGCGGGAACTGGACTGGGGCGCCACGCCTGGGTCAAACACGACACGGCCCTGCGTCCGCCCGTCCCCGCCCAATGCCCGTCGAGACGGACTGACCTGGACCAGGAACTCGAAGACGGGGCTGCGCAGCTCCTGACGAATGTCGAAGCCCAGTCCGAGGCTAGGGCCCTGTTCTTGTCCAAGTGCGCTGCGCGCGAACAGGAACGCCAAGGTGAGTGGCAGCGCAAACGTGGTGCGTCGCATCAGCACCGCCGGGGGCATGTCCTCAGACAACATGCCCCCCTAAAAAGAAGACTACTGGATGACAAGCCTGACGCGACCCCGTAGCTGCAGTTGCTGCCCGCCGGTGCCGTCAACGATGACGTGAGTAGCGTCGGAATAGTTGTAACCCGCGTCGCCCTGCCGAACCAGAATGCCAACGATGTCGTCGTTTTGTGACTGTCCGATCAGGTCCTTGACGGCTCGCAAGATGTTCCCCACCACAAGCAGGGGGTTGGCACCGGCGAGGTAGATTGCCTTGAGCGCGTCCACAACAAGAAGGCCCGTTCCCACAATGATATTCTCGACGTGAATCGGGGCCTTGACTATCTGGCACGCCTGGTTGTCGTCCTCCCACACCATGTACACGAGAGAGGAGTCCATGGGCTGCACGCTGTCAATCCGTGCGCGATCAATCAACTGGACGCTGCCAGTCCAGGACGAGCTGTTCTGGTCGTAGGCAAACGCGGACGACCTGATGCCGGGCTGGCCACCTGCCGACGCGGCATGCTCGCCTGCGCACTGCAAGTCTGACATTTGCGTATCTGATGACGTCCTGCGTCCAAAGACGTGCACCTCGAACTCCGGGTCACCCATCAGGAACCCTTCGTAGTCTCCAGGGATGTACGAGAACGTCATGAACACCCCTTCGACTGGTGGGGTTCCACCGCCACCCCCGCCACCTCCTCCACCACCTCCCCCGCCACCACAGGCATCGCCACAGTCGGGCAGGACCTCGTCGTCGCGGCTTGGGCCAACATCGAAATCGGTTTCCCTCGGAACGATTGCAAGGACGGGAATCGCCGGGGGATCGTACGCGGAAGTGAATACGTACGGCGTCCCATCAAGGCGATACCCGACGGGCACCTCATGGTCTCGGAGGGCGGTAGCGACAACGAGTTGCGCGCCGCCGTCCCAGGCGGCCCAATGGGACTTCACAGGCATATAGAACTCAAGGTCAACGAGCGCCTCGACCGCTCGCAGGGCGTCGGCGTTCGCTCGTCCCTCGCGACGGGCCATTTCGGCAAGGAGCCGCCCCCCTGATTCCTTGAGGAAAGTCCGGAAGTGCAGCTTGTGCTCGCGTGCGGTTGAAGCGTGCAACGCGCGATAAACGTCCGCCCGAATGGCGGGGTCGGACAGTGCCTGAGCGACGAGCTTAGCGGCCTGGGCGAGCTGGGCGCGGGCGCTGTCGTCGGCGCTCGTCAGAGAAAGCACGGGGACGGGCGAGTTCTGCTGGGGCGCTGGCGTTAGGACGTCCTGGCGGCATGACGCCACCAGCACTAGAAAGGCGAGTGGGACCGCTCCGCGGCCTACTCTGGGCATTTCTTTCATAGCCCCTCCTGCTCAGCTGAGGTTCGAGAACGCAGCATGTCCCGCGCGAGGGTGCTCACGCGGGTCTCGAATCCTAGTCGGTGGGTGCTGCCGTCAAAACTCTCGAACCACTATGAGCAAGGACCCTCGAGCAACTTCGACTCCCGCGTAACAGAAGCATCCGGGCTGCCCGTCCCTCCTGAGCCTCTGGTAGCGCCCCAGTTCCGCAACAGCTGCGTGGGTTACGGTCACCTTCCCGGCGCCTCACGCTAACGCCGCCGCGCCGCCGCGCTCTCCGGCCGCGCTCCCGTCGAATCCCGGCCGAGGATGGCCGGGTTGATGGTGGCCGCCTCGAGGCTCCGGAGGTAGCGCTGGAGCTCCGGGTTGGGCGAAAGGTGCTCCGCCTTCCGGAAGTTGGCGATCATCTGCGTCGCATCACCCAGCTGCCGGTACGCCTCGCCCAGGGTCATGAAGTTGAACGCCAGGTTCCCGGCGATGTTGTCGTCGGTGGGATCGAGCTCGAGGCTGTCCACGTCGAAGAGCCGCGCATAACGGAATACGCTCCAGGTGAGGGCGCGCGTCCGCTCCACATCCACCCTGGCACCGAAGAGTCCCTCGGGGCCGGTCGTCACGGTGTCGGGCATGAGCTTGAACGCGAGCGCCTGCTGCCGGATGTAGCCGTCGAGCCCCATCCGGTTGGCGTTCCCCGCCGTCAGCGCGAAGTAGATCGGCCGCTTCCCCATGTTCTCCTGGATCAGCCGCAGCACCATGATGTCCTTCACGTACATCGGCGAGTTGGCCGGGTACGTGTGGTAGATGTTCGCGACGTGCAGCACCAGGTCCCGCGCGAGGAGCTGCGGCTGGATGCCCGCGATCTGCTCGTCGTTCAGGGTGTGGAGGCACGCCGGCATCCCGAAGCTCCGGTCCGGCCCGCGCCGGTGCGCCGCCCGCGCCCACGCGTCGAGCGTGTCGGCCCAGGCGGGGCTGCACGCCGGCGGCGGTCCCGCCTCACGCCCGTAGAGCCGGACGGCGTTGCTATCTGGCCAGTAGGGGCGGGCGGGATTGTCCCTGAGCTGGCGGATGTACCAGTCGGTGTTGATGAGCGACAGGTTCACCACCACCACGTCCTGGCGGATCTCCTCCACCTCCTGCGCGTACCAGAGCGGGAAGGTGTCGTTGTCGCCGTTGGTGAAGAGGAGGCTGTACGGCTCGGCGGACATCAGCATGTCGTAGGCGAAGTCGCGCGCCAGCGTGGCCGAAGGGCCGGCCTTGCGGCCCGCGGCGCTGAAGTTGAGCGCGAAGGGAAGCAGCGCCGCCCCGAAGATCGCCGCGGGGAGCGCGGCCGGCCCCGCCTCACTCATGCGTTCCCTGACGAGGCGGTACGCCGCCGCGAGACCGAGGCCCGCCCAGAGGCCCCACGCCACGTACGAGACCGTGTAGAAGTAGTCCCGCTCGCGGACCTCGTGCATCTCGCGGTCCTGATACGTCTGCAGCGCGAGCGAGAAGCCGGGCTTGAAGTTGAGGTAGAGGATGAGGCCCACGCTCGTCGTCATGAACAGGCCGAAGACGAACCACCAGCTCGACTTATCCCACTTCCGGTGCTCGGTCATCCCGAAGATGCCCAGGCCGGTGAAGAGGAGCGTGAACGGCAGCCGCGCCGGCGCGAAGAGGCTGATGGCCTTCTGGAGCCCAGCCGACCACTGCCAGTCGAAGTACTGGAGGTAGTTCAGGACCTGGAGCCCGAGGAGGGACAGCGTCCGCCCCGGGTTGTCGGGCCCGTGCGGGTAGATCGGATTGTCGAGGGGCGAGCGGAACGGATACTGCTCGCGCCGGATCACCGACCAGAGCGTCTGCCAGGTCGAGGGGTCCGCCTCGTTGACGTAGGGGTGCAGCCCGGAGCGGATGAAGAGGTAGAGGAAGCCGCTCACCCCGATCGCCGCGACCGCCAGCGCCGCGCCGGCGAAGAAGAGCGTCCCCGCCTTGTACGCATAGTATCCCGCGATGGCGAAGAGGATCAGCCCGAACCCCACGATGGGCCACGCGCCGATGCCGACGCCCACCATCGTGATCCACATGCTCCCCGCCACCAGGAACTCCGCCCACTGGACGTCGCGCTCCTTGGGGTCTTTCGCCGGCTCGCTCTTCAACACGTGGAACATGTAGGCGATGACGGCCGGCCCGACGAGCAGGCCCATCAGGTGCGTGCTCAGCGCGACGCCGAGGATGTAGATGAGGAGCAGCAGCTGGTGCGCGCCGCTCGGCCCGCCGCGGTCCCGCCGCCACAGGTGGCAGAGCCAGGCGATCGCCCCGATGGCGAACATCGAGATCTGGTAGACCTCGGTCTCGTTCGAGTTCTGCCAGTTGGTGAACACGTACGCCGCGATCAACGCCGCGGAGAACGCGCCGCCGACCCGGAAGATGCGCGCCGCTCCCGCGTCCATCCCCTTCGAGGCGCGGGTCAGGATCCCGTGCATGAAGAGGAAGAGGAACCCCGACGAGCAGGCGCTGAAGGTCGCGCTCATCAGGTTGGTCTTGATGGCCGTCGAGTGGATCGGGAAGAACGCGTCCCAGACCCGGCCGAGGATGATGAACATCGGCGTCCCGGGGGGATGCGGGATGCCGAGGATGTGCGAAGCGGCGACGAACTCGCCCGCATCCCAGAAGGTGACCGAGGGCGCGAGCGTGAGGACGTAGCCCGCCAGCACGACCGCCGTCGCGAGCAACGCCAGCAGGTACGGCGGGGCTTCGACCGCCGAGCCGGTGGCGTTGGTCAGAGAGCGCTTAGGCGAGACGGCGGGAAGGGCCATGGGATCCGTTGAGGTTGAAGAGAAGAAGGGTGTTCAAGTCCGCACCGGCTCGAGGCCGGGACCGGGGAGGCGGGCGAAGGGGCCGCCGGCGAGCAGCTCCTTGAGCCGCGCGACGCTGACGCCGCGCTCCAGCTGACCGCGGCGCGCGACCGAGATGGCGCTCGTCTCTTCCGAGATCACGATCACGAGGGCGTCGGTCTCCTCCGAGAGGCCCAGGGCCGCGCGGTGCCGCGTGCCCAGGCTCTTGTCGGCCACCGGGAACTGGGTCAGGGGGAGTATACACCCCGCGCCCACGATGGTGTCGCCGCGGATGATGACCGCGCCGTCGTGCAGCGGCGAGTAGGGGGTGAAGATGGTCGTGACCAGGTCCGCGGAGACGCGCGCGTGCAGGGCCGTGCCGCTCTCCAGGTAGTCGCCGAGCCCCACCTCGCCCTCGACCGCGACGATGGCGCCGGTCCCAGCACGGCTCAGGCGATCCACCGCCTCCGAGATCTCCTCGGCCACCTGGTGCGCCTCGCCCCGGTAGAAGAACCGCATCACCCGCGACTGGCCGAGCCGGGCGAGGCCGGCGCGCAGCTCCGGCTGGAAGACGATGAGCAGCGCGAAGGCCCCGTAGGTGAGCACGATGCCGAGGAGGTAGGTGATCATCGCGAACTTGAGGAGCACCGCCGTCACGTAGGCCGCCGCCAGCACGACCAGGCCCAGCAGGATGTGGATGGCGCGGGTGCCTAACAGGAAGAGCAGCGCCCGGTAGATGACGAACGCGACGATGACGATCTGGAGGAGGTCGCGCCACTGGGGGATGAGGAAGCGCAGCCGCTCGCCCATCACGAACTCCGGAGCACGGCGTCGGCGACGTTGAGGGCTTCCCGCGCCCCGAGGACGTCGTGCACGCGGAAGAGGATCGCGCCGTTGAGGCGCGCCACCACGCAGGCGGCCGCGGTGGCCGCGTCGCGCGCGTCCACGTCCCGGCCCGTCACCGCGCCGAGGAATCGCTTCCTCGAGGGCCCCACCATGACGGGGTGGCCCAGGGCGACGATGTGGCCCAAGCGGTTCAGGAGATCCAGGTTGTGCTCCACGTTCTTGGCGAAGCCGAGACCGGGGTCGAGCACGATCGCCTCGGCCGGGATGCCGGCGGCGAGCGCGCCGTCGCGCCGCGCGGCCAGCTCCCCCGCCACCTCGGCGGCGACGTCGTCGTAGCGGGCGAGCGCGTCCATCGTCACCGGCTCTCCGCGCATGTGCATGAGGACGAGACCCGCGCCGGTCTCGGCCACGGCGGCGGCCATCGCGGGATCGTGCGCCAGTCCCGACACGTCGTTCACGATCTCCGCGCCCGCGTCCAAGGCGTGCCGCGCCACCCCGCTCCGGCGCGTGTCCACGCTCACCGGCAACCCCACCTCGCGGACCAGACGCTCCACGACCGGGATCACCCGACGCAGCTCTTCGGCTTCGTCCGGCGACGAGGCGCCGGGCCGGGTGGACTCCCCGCCCACGTCCAGGATGTCGGCGCCCGCCTCACGCATCGCGGCGCCGGCGCGCACCGCGGCCTCGGCGTCGAAGTGGCGGCCGCCGTCGCTGAAGGAATCGGGCGTGACGTTGAGGATGCCGACGACGAGGGACGATTCGAGGGGGAGCGCGCGCCGGGCCGTGCGCCAGGTCCGCGCCGCCCGCGCCGCCGCCACGGCCGTCACGCCGGGCTCGGCGCCTCGTTCGGCACGCCGACCGGACGCGGCGCGGCGTTCTTATCGGCCAGGGCCGGGACGGCAGGCACCGGCGGCGCCAGCGGGGTGGTCACAGCTCGTGGCGGCAGTGTCTTGCCGGCGAGCACGATCTCCAGCTCGTCGCGGTCCAGCGTCTCGTGCTCGAGCAGCGCCGCCGAGAGATCGTCCAGCATCACCCGGTGCGCGTCGAGGATGGTGCGCGCCCGCGCATAGGCCAGGTCGATGATGCGCTTGACCTCGTCGTCCACGATCTCCGCCGTGCGGTCCGACACCTCGCGCCGCTGCGAGATCTCGCGGCCGAGGAAGATCTCGTGCTCCTGGTCCCCCACCGCCACGGCGCCGACCTTCTCGCTCATGCCGAACTGCGTCACCATGCGCCGCGCCAGCCGCGTGGCCTGCTCGATGTCGCTCGACGCGCCGGTGGTCACCTTCTCCATCCCGAAGACCAGCTCCTCGGCCACCCGCCCGCCGAAGCTCACCGCCAGCTGTCCCTCGAGCCAGTACTTGGTGTAGTTGTGCCGGTCCTCCTCGGGGAGCCAGGTCGTGAGGCCGAGCGCGCGTCCGCGCGGGACGATCGTCACCTTGTGCAGCGGATCGAGCCCCGGGATGGACCAGGCCACGATGGCGTGCCCCGCCTCGTGATACGCGGTGAGCCGGCGCTCGTCATCGGACAGCACCAGGCTCCGCCGCTCCACGCCGAGCATCACCTTGTCCTTGGCGTTCTCGACGTCCTCCATGTCCACCTGCGTCTTGTTGCGGCGCGCGGCGAGCAAGGCGGCCTCGTTCACCAGGTTGGCGAGGTCCGCGCCCGAGAGGCCCGGCGTCCCCTTCGCCACCTTGTCGAGCCGCACGTCGTTGGCGAGCGGGATCTTGCGCGTGTGCACGCGAAGGATGCCTTCCCTGCCCCGGACGTCGGGCGCGTCCACCACGATCTGCCGGTCGAAGCGGCCGGGACGGAGCAGCGCGGGATCCAGCACGTCGGGCCG
>JBGPHD010000021.1:0-28103 GCA_041484135.1 Gemmatimonadota bacterium | reverse complement strand
TCGACGGCGGGGGCCTCAGCCTCGGCCTCGACCGGGGCCATGAGGTCGTCGCCGCCTGCGGCCTCCGCCATGGCGGGCGGGGCGGACTCCGGCTCACCGATCTCGATGCCCGGGATCGGCACGGTGTCCGCCATCGACGTGACTTCGGCCGCTGGCGGAGGAGACGGGGGAGGAGCTTCGGCCGCGGGAGCGCTCTGGAGGAAGTCGATCGCGGGCGCCACCAGCGAAGGCTCCTGATGTGCCTGTGCGAGATCCTCCATGTTGATCGCGCTGCTCATGCGCGCGCCGGCCCCACCCCATTGCAGCGACTCGTCGAACGGGGCGACGTCAGCCAGCGGGGCGACTTCCGGAGGCGGCAGCGGCTCGTCCAGCTCGATCGCGGGCATCGGCGCGGTCGGCGCCTCGGTGATCGCCAGCGGAGCCGGCTCCTCGAGGGCCATCATCGGGAGGGGCTCGGCGACGGGCTCGGGGGCCGCCTCGGGCGGCGGGGCGTCGGTCACGTCGGCGAAGGAGAACTCGGCCGCCGGCGCTTCCTCGGCAGCCGGGGCGGCCCCCTCCCCCTCTTCGGGCAGCGGGCCGCCGAGCCGCTGGAGATCGGCCTCGGCGTCGGTGTTCATCGCGTCCACCACGAGGAGCTTCTGGAGCCAGCGGCGCGCCGCGATCGTGTCGCCCGCGCGCTCGGAGATCTCCGACAGGCTCTTCAGGGCGATGATGTTCTCGGAATCCAGACCCAGCACCGTCTCGAAGGCGCTCGACGCCGCCGGATCGTCCTTCTTGTCCAGGTGGCAGCGACCCAGCACGATGTGCGCGGAGAGGTAGTCGGGGTGCTTCTCGAGGCCGCGCCGCACCAGCTGGAGGGCGTCGTCCACCCGTCCGGCCTTGCGATAGGCGTCGGCGAGCGGCGCAAAGTACCGTCCATCCGGGTTTTCGGCGTAGCGGGCTTCGAGCTTCTCGATTTCGCTGGAAGCGGCCATCAAACCCCTGAGCGAGTTGGTCGAACGCGGGCGCGACAGCGCGAGTATACGCTTGGCGCGCGGACCGTGTCAACGGGAACGGCCCCCCGGGCGGTTGGCTTTGGGCGTTGTCCCTTCTACATTTAGCCGCCTTCGGGGGAGCCTGGACATCCTTGCGTCGGGAGTGAATGGGCGATGCTGAGCACGATGCGCGAGAAGACCAAGATCATCATGCTGGTCCTCGCGGTGGCGTTCGTGGGCTGGCTGGTCTTCGATGTCGGCATGGGAGTGAGCGGCCGCGGCAAGCTCCAGACCCAGGACATCGGGTCGGTGGACGGCGCGCCCATCCGCTACCAGTCATGGCTCGACGCCTATCGCAGCGCCTACGAGGAAGCCCGCCAGCAGAACCCCGGCCAGATCATCACCCGCGAGGACCAGCGCGCCATCGAGGACGAGGCCTTTGAGCGCCTGGTCCAGGGGGAGTTGCTCCAGGCGCAATACCGGCGCCGGGGCATCGTGGTCACCGATCGTGAGATCGGCGACGCCGTCCGGCGCTTCCCCCCGCGCGAGATCACCGGGGACCCGCAGTTCCAGACCGACAGCCAGTTCGACCCGCAGAAGTACGAGCGGTTCCTCACCCAGACGACGGCGAGCCGGCCCTACCTGCTGGAGATGGAGCGCCGGTTCCGTGAGGAGCTGCCGCGGCTCAAGCTGCTCGAGGACGTGACCTCCGACATCTACGTGTCGGACGGAAGGCTCTGGGCGATCTGGCGGGACCAGCACGACTCGGCCACCATCCGGGCGCTGGTCATCCGGCCCCGCGAGGTCGTGGCCGACGCCTCGATCCACGTCAGCGACGCCGATGTCCAGGCCTACTACGACGCGCACAAGGACGACTTCTCCCGTCCCGCGCGCGCCAGGGTCTCCTTCATCGCGGTGATCAAGCTGCCCACGCCGGTGGACTCGGCGGAGGCGATGGCGCGGGCCCGCGCGCTGCGCGACTCGATCCTCCACGGCGCGGATTTCGCGGCCATCGCACGGAGCGAGTCGGCCGACTCCGGCTCCCGCGCCGAAGGCGGCGAGCTGCCGATCTTCACGCACGGACGGATGGTCCCGGCGTTCGAAGAGGCCGCCTTCCGCCTCCCCGTCGGCCAGGTGTCCGAGCCCGTCGTCTCGCCGTTCGGCGTCCACCTCATCAAGGTCGAGCGCCGCACCGCCGACAGCGTGAAGGCGCGGCACATCCTGATCCCCGTGGCCCGGTCCGGCGCGCGCCTCGACACCCTGGAAGCCCGGGCCGATTCGCTCGACCGCCTCGCCGCGGAGCAGACCAGTGCCGGCGTGCTCGACAGCATCGCGCGTCTGATGTCGCTCTCGGTGGTGCACCCGGAGCCCATCTACGAAGGCACGCCGTACGTCCTCGGCCGGTTCCGCATCCCGGATGTCGGCGTGTGGGCGTTCGAGGCGAAGCCGGGCGAGACCAGCCCGGTCGTCGAGACCAACGGCGCCTTCTACGTGTTCCGGCTCGACAGCCTCTCGCCGGCGGGCGTGCCGCCGCTCGCGGAGGTCCGGGAGGCGGTGACGCTGCGGGCCACGCAGGATAAGAAGCGCGCCGCGGCCGAGGCCATCGCGCACGACGCGGAGCGCAGGTTGAACGGCGGCCAGAGCCTCGACCAGGTCGCCGCCGCGCTGCACCTCGTGGTCACGACCCTCGGGCCCTTCACACGCACCGGCTCGGTGCCGGCGCTGGGCACCGCCAGCGAGGCGATCGGCGTGGCGTTCCGCCTGCGGGTGGGGGAACGGTCGCGGCTCCTGTCCAATGCCGACGCGTTCTTCTTCATCGAGCCGGCACGACGCACCGCACCGGATTCGGCGGCGTGGGTGACCCAGAAGGAGCAGCAGCGGCTGGCGGTGCTCCGGGCGGCACGTCAGGCACGGGTGCAGGCGTACATGGAATCGCTGCGGCGTCAGGCGGTGGTGAAGGACCGGCGCGCCGAGGTGCTGCGGCCGGCGGCCCAGCAGCAGACCCAGTAGCCGGGAGGCCTGGAAAGCAGCGGGGCGCGGATCCTGGATCCGCGCCCCGTTCCGTCTTCTGCCGGTTCCGCTAGTTCTGCCGGCGGTCGTCCGGCGGCGTGATCCGCCTCGGCTCCGCGGGCGGCTCCGGCCGGTCGATCTCGTCGGTGACCTCTTTCATGCTCCGCTTGAACTCCCGGATGCCCTTCCCCATCGAGGACCCGATCTCCGGCAGCCGCTTCGCCCCGAAGACGAGGAGAACGATCACGAGGATCATCAGGATCTCGGACATGCCCAGGTTGCCGAACATTGGCGACTCCTCGGTGAAGCGAACTAGAACAGCGACCGCGCCAGCAGGTATGCCAGGACGACCCCGACTACCGCCAGCACAGAAACATTAATACCGAGGGGGCCAATCGTGAAGCTCAGGACCAGCAGATCCAGGCTGACGGGGCCGAGGCGGGCCGTGACGGCATAGGTCAGAACGTCCCGCGGGGCCCCTTCGGGCATGAAGCGGTGCAGGAACGAGGAGAGCAGGCCACCGAGCACGAAACCGGAGCCCAGCACGGCGAGATAGAAGAGGGGGCGGCGCGGGACATGGGCCACGCGATCAGCGCCGCCGCTCCACCGCGTAGGCGATGGCGTCCCTCAGGGCGTCCCGCGAAGCGGAGGGCGGCAGGGTCTCAATCGCCGACTCCGCCAGGGCGGCGTAGGCGTCGGCCCGCTCCCGGGCGTAGTCGAGCCCGCCACACCGCGCCACGGCGCCCATGACCCGCGCCACCTCGGCGTCGCCGGGCTCGGCGGCGGCGAACAGCCGCTGGACCCCGGCCCTCTCCTCGCCGGTGAGGTGGGGGAGCGCGGCGATGAGCGGCAGCGTCACCTTGTGTTCCCGGAGATCCTGCCCCGACGGCTTCCCCGTCACCGCCTCGCCCTCCGTGTAGTCGAGCAGGTCGTCGGTGATCTGGAACGCCATGCCGAGCGCGTCCCCGTACGCCCGCAGCGCCCGGCGCCACGCGGGCTCGGCGCGCAGCGCGCCGACCTCGCACGCCGCGGCGACCAGCGAGGCGGTCTTGGCGCGGATCAGCAGCTCGTAGTCCGCTTCGCGGAAGCTCAGCGCGTCGTAGGCGCCGAGCTGGCGCATCTCGCCCACCGTCATCTCGTTGGTGACCCGGGACAGCACGCGCAGTGGCTCGATGTCGTCCAGCTTGACCAGCTCGATGATCGCGCGCGAGTACAGGTAGTCGCCCATGATCACGGAGATCTGGTGGCTGAAGAGCGCGTTCACCGTGGGCATGCCGCGGCGCAGCGACGAATGGTCCACCGAGTCGTCGTGGACCAGGGTGGCGAGGTGGATCAGCTCGATCGTCGCGGCGAGGCGCACGGCGCGCGGATCCCGCGCGAGGGACGCTTCGCTGGCGAGCAGCAGCAGGGTGGGCCGGAAGAGCTTGCCCTTCATCTGGAGCAGGTGGCCGTTCACCTCGGCGATGAGCGGGAAATCCGCCGTGATGATGCTCCGCAGGTCGGCGGTGACCGCGTCGAGGTGCGCGACGACCGGTCGCTGGACGTCGTTGAGGGTGACGCCGGCGGCCTGATGCGTCATCGCGAGGCCCCCGCCTTCGCCAGCGCCTGGACCCGCTGGTTCACGTCCTGGAAGTTGATGTCCACCGCGAAGACGCGGTTGTACGAGCCCAGGGCGTCGTGCCCCTTGCCCTGCTCTTCCTGCGCCCGGCCCAGCCAGTAGAGGAGCCCGATGCGCTCCGAGTCGTTCGCGGCCGGCAGATCCAGCGCCCGCCGCATGATCGTCTCCGCCACCGCGAACTGGCCCTTCTCGAAGAAGCAGAGCCCGAGCGCCTCCGACGCCCGGAGCCGGCCCTCGGTGCTCCGCAGCGCCTTCTGGAACTCCCCGATCGCCTCGTCGAGGAGCCCCATCTCCTTGTAGGCGACCCCGAGGTCGTAGTGGCTCTGGAAGTCCTCCTCGCCGACGTTCGCCTCGATCCCCTTCTTGAACGCGGCCAGCATCTGCGAGAAGTCCTTCTGCTCGTCGCCGGAAGGCTCCTCGTCCTCGATCCGCATCCGCGTGTCCTTGACGACCTCCTCTTCGAAGAGGAGGGCCCCGAGGTCCACGTACCCGCCTCCGGGAGGGGCGGCGGCCGGCGCGGGCGCCGCCGCGGCGGGCGTCGGAGCCGCGGGAGCGGGAGCCGGAGGCGCGAGCGTGTCGAGCGCGGACTTGGCGTGGAGGTTCTCCGGGTCGTGCTCGAGCACGCGCTGGTAGACGGCGATGGCCTTGCCCGGATCGTCCGAGCGCAGCAGCGCGTCGGCGAGGGCCACGTACGCTTCGACCAGGCCCTGCTTGTCGCCCTGCCGGTAGACGATCTCGACGCGGCGTTGCTGGTGGCGCACGCTGTTGGGATCGAGGCGGAGCGCCTCCTCGGTGACCGCGCGCGCGGTCGCCAGGTCGCCCGCCTGGTCATAGCCCTCGAGCGCCGCATCGAGCTCCGCGAGGCCGCGGTCCCGCTCCCCCCGCTCCAGCAGGCCCTCGGCCAGCAGGCGGTGCGCTTCCCAGTCCTCGGCGTTCGCCGCGATGCGCGCCTCCAGCGCTTCCACCGTGGGCGTCGTCGCGGTGACCTCGCCGAGGTCCATGAACTCGAGCGACGTCCCGATGTCCCCGCCGTCGGCCGCCGCGGGGGCGGCCTCGACCATCGGCACACCGGACTCGGGCTCCGACGGCTCGACCTCGAACGCCATCGGCGCGGCAGCGGGTTCCGGCTCGACCTCGAACATCGGTTCGGCGGCCGGCGCCTCCGGCTCGACCTCGAACATCGGCTCGGCGGCGGGTGCCTCCGGCTCGACCTCGAACATCGGCTCGGCGGCGGGCGCCTCCGCCTCGGCCTCGATCGCCATCGGCTCGGCGGCGGGCTCCTCCGGCTCGACATCGATCAGGGGCAGCCCGGCCGCGGGCGACGCCGCGGCCGGCTCCGGCAGCTCGATGTCCAGCGAGCCCAGGTCTTCCGCGACCGGCTCCGCCGCCTCGAGCTCCGGAACGCTCAGCTCCTCCTCGGGCGGCGCCGCCGCGGCCGCCGGCTCCGGCTCGAACGCGGTCGGCTCCAGGCCAAGCGACGTGGGCTCGATCTCCAGCGAGGTCGGCTCGATGTCCAGGGAGGTCGGCTCGATCTCGAGCGCAGCGGGCTTCGAGGCCCGAGCAGGCGGCGGGGGCGGCGCGGGCGGCGCGACCTCCAGGAGCGGGAGATCGGCGATCGACGCTGGCGGCGGTTCCGGAGCCGCGAGCGACGTGCTCTCGATCTCGAGCTGCGGGATCTCGGGTTCCGGCGGCGGCGGCTCGACCGGCGCTTTGGTGGCGGCGCTGCTCCGGCGCGCGGCGGGGGTCGGCTCGTTGAGGTCGAGAAAGACCAGGTCCCGCTTGACCTTGGACTCTGGCGGCAAGTCCTCGCCGGTGACCTGGCTGCGGCTCATCCGGGACCGCCGCTGCGCGGTCGCCCTGTCCTTCGCCTCGAACTCCGCCAGCAGCTTCTCCACCTGCTCCGTCGCCTCGGGCGTCTTGGCCGCGGCGCGGGCCTGCTGGGCCAGGACCGCCCAGATGTCGTCGTTCCCCGGCGTCATCTCGGCGAACTTCTTCAGCGCCTTGAAGGCCTCCTCGGTCTGGCCCGCCTTCTGCATCCGGTCGGCGTACTCGAGCAGGTTCTGCTTGGCCTCGGTGCCGAAGCCCTTCTTGGCGAACAGCATACCGAGCTTGAGGTAGACCTGCGACCGGCCGGGGGCGAGACGGAGGAGCTTGTTGGCGAGCGCGATGGCGTTGTTATGCAGCCCGCCTTCGGCGTACTTGTCGACGGCGCGCTCGTAGTAGACGATCGAGTTCTGCGTGTCGCCGACCTTCTGGTAGAGATCGCCGACCTTGTTGTAGAGCGCTAGCTCAGCGTCGTCGTCCTCGGGCGAGGACTCGAAGACCTCGATCGCCTTGACGAGCTGCTCGATAGCCTTCGGCCACTGCCCCTTCTGTTCGTATTTCCGTGCCGCTTCTTTGAACTTCTCGAGATTGGCCATGCGCCCACGAAAACCTAGGAGAGTGGCGGGGAAAGTGGCTCCGCACGATATCCGGCGGAAGATATGCCCGGCTCCGCACCGTGACAAGGATGGCCGGCGGCGTAAACCCGCCAGGCAAGCGGCATTCCATACCAGTAGGCGAGTTCCCGGACCTCCCGGCAGTTCCACACCGCCAGGTCCGCCCGGCCCCCGGCCGTGATGCGCCCCTCGCCCGCCCTGAGCCGCAGCGCCCAGGCCGCGTTCACGGTGGCGCCGATGAACGCCTCCGCCGGGTCGAGGCGCGACTGGCTCACCGCCATGGCCATCATCAGCGGCAGGTTCGCGCTCGGCGAGCTGCCGGGGTTGAAGTCGGAGGCGACGGCGACGATGGCGCCCGCCTCCACGAGGGCCCGGGCGGGCGCCTGCCGCGTCTTCCCGAGGAAGAGCAGCGTGCCCGGCAGCAACACCGCGACCGTGCCGCTCGCGGCCAGCGCGTCCACGCCCGCGGGGCCGATGGCGGCCAGGTGGTCCGCCGAGACGGCGCCCACCCGCGCCGCCAGCTCCGCGCCGCCCGAGGGGTCGAGCTCGTCGGCGTGCAGCTTCGCGCCGAGGCCCAGGGCCCGCGCGGCTTCGAGGATCGCCTCGCTCTCGGCCACGGAGAAGACGCCCGGCTCGCAGAACACGTCGCAGCAGGACGCGAGCGCCTCACGCGCCACCACCGGGAGCATCTCCTCGATCACCAGGCGGACGTACGCGTCGCGGCGGCCGCGGTACTCGGCCGGCACCTCGTGCGCGCCGAGGAAGGTGGGCACGACGCGGAGCGGCAGCTCTCCCGCGAGCCGGCGGATCACGCGCAGCGCCTTGAGCTCGGCGTCGAGCGAGAGGCCGTAGCCCGACTTGATCTCGACGGCCGTCGTGCCGAGCGCGGCCAGGGCCCGCGCCCGGACGCGCGCGAGGGCCAGCAGCTCGTCCTCGCCGCGGGCGCGGAAGTCGGCGACCGATGACAGGATCCCGCCGCCGGCGGCGGCGATCGCCTTGTAGTCCTCGCCCCGCGCGCGACGCGCCTGGTCCTCGAGCCGCGGCCGGCCGAACACCGCGTGGGTGTGGCAGTCCACGAGCCCGGGCGTGATGAGACGCCCCTCGCACTCGATGAGGGCGTCGGCGAGGCCGTCGGCTGGAGCGGAGGGCGCGCGCGCGGCGTCCTGGAACCAGTCGCGGACGTCAGCGTCGGGCGCGAGGATCGCGATGCGCCCGTCCTCGACGCCAACGCCGTGGCGGGGCCGCACGCCCAGGTGGTCGGCGGTGGGGCGCCGGACCGGCTCCCCCGAGGGGGGCCCGGTGACGACGGCGCCCGCACCCACCAGCGCGAATCGCCTAACGGCCTTGCTCCTCCATGGGGAGGCGGATCCCGTGCCGGGCCGCCGTCGCTCGGGCGAGGGCGTAGCCCGCGTCGGCGTGGCGGGCGACGCCGATGCCGGGGTCGTTGGTGAGCACGCGCTCGAGCCGGCGCTCCGCCGCCGTGGTCCCGTCGGCGACGATGACCTGTCCGGCGTGCAGCGAATTCCCGATCCCGACCCCGCCGCCGTGGTGGAAGGAGACCCACGAGGCGCCGCTCGCGACGTTGAGCAGGGCGTTCAGCACCGGCCAGTCGGCGATGGCGTCGCTGCCGTCCAGCATCCCCTCGGTCTCGCGGAACGGCGAGGCCACGCTCCCGGTGTCGAGGTGGTCGCGCCCGATCACGATCGGCGCGGTGACCTCGCCGGTCCGCACCAGCTCGTTCAGCGCCACGCCGAAGCGGGCCCGCTCCCCCTGCCCCAGCCAGCAGATGCGCGCCGGCAACCCCTGGAACGCGACGCGCTCCCGGGCCAGCGTGATCCAGCGGGCGAGGTGCGCGTTCTCCGGGAACAGGTCGAGCACGAGACGGTCGGTGCGCGCCAGGTCGGCCGGGTCCCCGGAGAGCGCGACCCAGCGGAACGGGCCCTTCCCCTCGCAGAAGAGGGGGCGCACGTACTCGGGCACGAACCCCGGGAAGTCGAACGCGTCCGCGACGCCGGCGTCGAGCGCCTGGGTGCGGAGGTTGTTGCCGTAGTCGAAGGTCACCGCGCCCCGGCGCATCAGCGCCAGCATCGCGCGCACGTGCGCGGCCATCGAGTCCATGCTGCGCCGGACGTACGCGCCCGGGTCCGCGCTCCGCAACACCGACGCCTCATCCAGGCCGAGGCCGGCCGGGACGTAGCCGTTCAGGGGGTCGTGCGCCGAGGTCTGATCGGTAAGCACGTCCGGCACCACGCCGCGCCGCACCAGCTCCGGCAACACCTCGGCGCAATTCCCGACCAGGCCCACGCTCAGGGCCTCGCCCTTCTCGCGCGCCGCCTGGCACCACGCCAGCGCCTCATCGAGCGATGCCGTCTCGCGATCGCAGTAGCGCGTCGCGATGCGGCGGCGGATCCGCGCGGCGTCCACGTCGATGCCGAGGAAGACCCCGTCGTTCATCGTGGCGGCGAGCGGCTGCGCGCCGCCCATCCCTCCCAGCCCGCCCGAGACCACGAGCCGGCCCTTGAGCGATCCGCCGAAATGCCGGCGGGCCACGGCGCCGAAGGTCTCGAACGTGCCCTGGAGGATGCCCTGCGAGCCGATGTAGATCCACGAACCGGCCGTCATCTGGCCGTACATCGTGAGGCCCTTCCGTTCCAGCTCGTTGAACACGTCCCACGTCGCCCAGCGACCCACCAGGTTCGCGTTGGCGATCAACACGCGCGGCGCGTCCTCGTGCGTCCGGAACACGCCGACCGGCTTGCCGCTCGCGACCAGGAGCGTCTCGTCGTTCCCCAGCGTGCGCAGCGTGGCCACGATCGCCTCGAACGCCTCCCAGGAGCGCGCCGCGCGCCCGGTGCCGCCGTAGACGACGAGGTCGTCGGGCCGTTCCGCGACGTCGGGATCGAGGTTGTTCATCAGCATGCGGAGGGCGGCTTCCTGGATCCAGCCGCGGCAGGAGAGGGCGGAGCCGCGGGGGGCACGAACAAGGCGAGAGGCGGCGAGCGTCATGTTCAACAGTCTACAGTCTGCGGCGCGGCGCGGACAGTAGTCCGCGCCCCGCCGCCACTTACCACGCTCGGTCTTACCGGCCGGGCGTCAACGGACGGACCAGCTCCGGATTGCCCGGATCGGTCTGATAGCTCCAATCGAAGATCACATAGTCCGGCCCCACCGCGCTGATGCGGAGTGCGCCGAAGACCGCGAACGGCCCCCCCGACGGCATCTGGAAGACGTACCCGTTGCCGACCGCCGCCTGCACCGCGGTCCGCGAGTATCCGCCCACCGGTGCGACGTCGATGGACGTGAGGTCGTCGATCGCCCCGTTCCCGTAGAGCGCGACCTGGGTGCCCGTGCGCTGCGGCACCAGGAACAGGGTCCCGTTGGCGTTGCGGGAGAGATAGAAGTCCATGGTGGTGCTCGAGCCGGCGCCCACGATCCCCAACTCGCCCACGCTCACCAGGCCATCGTTGTTGGCGTCGAGGAAGAACCGGAAGCCGCTCAACGTCGCGCCCACCGTGTCGCGGAAGACGATCACGTTGCGGCCGTCGGGCCGGGGCGTGTCGTTGCGCAGCGGCGACCAGAGGCTCTCGAAGCCCTCGATCGTCACCGCCGAGACGGCGAAGCAGCGCGGCCGGCCGTTGGCGATGTTGGCCACCAGGAAGCTCGCGCCGACCGTCGTGCCCTCGAGCGTCCACGTCACGCCGCAGAGGTTGCTGTCCAGGTCGAACGACGTGCTGTACACCCGGTAGTTGGAGAACCCGGTCGGGTCCGACGTGAAGGCGTTGTCCGACCACTGGAGGTGGATGGCCCCGTTGAGCGAGATGCTCGTGAGCGTGGTGGGCTTCGGCAGGCGCAGCCGTTCATCCACCACGATGGAGGCCGAGGGATCCGACTCGCCGTTGTCCGTCGAGACGGCCGTCACGTAGTACTCGAGGTGCGGCACGCCGTCGTCGTGGAAGCTCGGCGAGGTGGTCGTCCCGCGAAGACCGAACGACGCGTTCTGGCTGGCGCGCGAGTAGACGTTGTAGCTCGCGACGTTCCCGTCGGTGGATGCGGTCCACCTGAGGATCACGCCGAGGGGGCGGAGAGGATCCCCCGACGGCTCCAGCTGATAGGAGAGGCCGGCGGGCGACGCCGGAACGTAGACCGATGTCAGGTCATCGTAGCATCCGGCCGCGATCGCGGCTGCGGCCATCATCAAGGAGATCCGAACGAACGACCCGCGCATTTCAGCCCCCAGTGGAGTGCCGACCGTGATGAACGCACGGGCCGTGCCCGCGCCGCCTCGGCTTCGTAAAGGCTTACGTGACATAACCTTGCGAAAGTACATGGCGTGCTCCACGATGGCGTTATGTCCGCTGGAGAGGACACTTCGTCCTGTGAGAAGCAGCCTAGCGGAGTTGCTGGATGTTGCGCTGGTCGTAGTCGAACTTGATGTCCGGCTGGTCGATCAGCTGGATGAAGAAGCTGAAGAGGAAGTTGCCGTTGGCCGACTTGATGAACGTGAAGGTGGCGCGCCAGTCGTGCAGGTCGCGGTCGAGCCGGACCACGTGATCGCTGAACTCGTTGCGCGTGAAGTTGTACGAGGTCTGCCAGGATACGGACCAGTGGGCGGTGGGCTGGAACGACACGCTGCCGGAGACGGTCTGCTGCACCGGCAGGACCGGCCTAGTGATGGTGGCGGGCGCGGGACGCTGCCGGACCAGGCTGTAGTTGAGCGAGGCCGCGAACCCCGAGCCCCCCAGGCGCGGGGCGAGCTGGGCGAGGGCCGTGGAGCGGGAAGCGTTGGGGCCGCGCTGGAAGGGCGTGCCCAGGCGGTCCTCGCCGAAGCCGAGGGAGTCCCGGGCCTGGGTGCTGTCCCGGACGCTGTCGGCCGCCGGTGCCGGGCTGCGCAGCCCCAGCAGCGAGCCTAACGTGCGCAGGGTGCCCATGCCGACCGAGAACCCGGCGCTCACGTTGGTGAGGTAGGGCCTGAAGCGCGAGCCCACCACGCCGGCCGGCCCGTCGAAGAGGCTGTGCGTGGTGTGGAGCGAGAAGCCGCGCAGCAGGTCGGAGCTGAACGTGTTGTCGAGGGTGGAGGTCACCCAGCCGGTGCGACCCCGCTTCTTGGCCTGCTCGAGGTCGAAGCTGACGCCGCTGGTCTGGACCGAGAGCAGCTTGAGCTTGCGGCCTTCCTGGGCCGGCCCCGCCGGCCCCGCCGGCGCGGCGGACGAGTCGGTGGCGGCGCTGTCGAGGTCGCGGCGGGGCAGCCGGAGCTTGGCCTCGATGTTCTGGGTAAGGCCGAAGGACAGGGTCTGCCGGGCGTCGCTGCGCCGGGTGATCACCCGCCCGTTGGCCGAGATGGCGCGCGCGTAGTCCTCGGGGACCGTGGCCGCCGGCGAGAACGCCCAGGAGAGGCTCGGCGAGATGGAATGCCGGATCCGCGCGATAGGCCCGATCCCGCCGAAGAGCCCGAAGAACGTCGGCGAGATGCCCGCCGAATACTGCAGCCGCTTCCCCTGGCTCACGAACGCCCCGTCGGTGAACCGGTTCCGGAGCAGGTACGGCCCGCTGGTCACGTTCACGATGTCCACTCGGGGCGCCAGGTTCCACTTCCCCTGGAGGAGCACCGGGAGGTTGATGCCGGTGTTCCAGTCCAGGCCGGTCGCGAACGACTCGCCGTAGGTCCGCACCAGCGAGCGGGTGGAGTCGGCCGGGTCCGGCACCGTGATCGTCTCGCGCGCGCTGCTCCAGTCGTCCGACAGCGCGAGGCTGTTGCTCCAGGTGAAGCGGCCGATCGTGAACGGCGTCGTCAAGCTCAGGCTGGTCGCGCGCCGGTCCACCAGGAAGGCGCTGGAGTCGCCGGGCGCGCGGAACACGAAGACGTTCGTCGCCTGCTTGCTGGTGAGCGCATTCGTCAGGCTGAACGACGGGGACCACGTGATCCCGCTGGAGAGGGCGATCGAACGGGGCGTGAAGGCCACGACCGGGAAGGTGGTGGTGACGAGCGGCTTGTCGAGCGATTGGGTCCGGTTCCCGCCGAGCGAGAACGTGCCCCAGTCGAACCTTCGCTGGTACTGGAGCCGGCTGTCGATCGTGGCGACCGCGAGCACGGGGTCCACCGCGTTGCGCGAGATGATGCGCGAGCTCGAGGCGTAGTCGAGGCTGGCGGTGAGGCTGCTGTTGAGCGAGAAGTTCTGCTGGTGGCTCCAGAAGATCCGGCGGCTGGTGCTCCCGGAGGTCTCGTTGAGCTGCTGGATCGACAGGCCGCCGGCCATGAACCGGTCGAGCCAGCGGTAGCGGAAGCGGCCGTTGAAGGTGATGAAGCGCTGGGCGTACCAGTCCACCGTCACCTCGGCGTCGGTGTAGTCGCTGAGGGCCCAGTAGTAGCCGAGGTTGGTGATGTGGCGGTGGTACTGGGGCGAGTTGCGCACGATGTCGTTGATGCCGAACTGGGGCGGCAGGAGTCCGGAGCGCCGCCCGTGGCGCATGTCCTGGAAGATGAACGGCAGCCACATGATCGGGACGTCGGCGACGTAGAGCACGGCCGGCCGCGCGACCATCAGGCGCTTGGAGACCCACTTCACGTCGCGCGCGGCGAAGTGATAGTGCGGGTCCACGAGGTCGCAGCTCGTGATGGTGGCGTGGGCGGCATACAGCCGGTTCTCGTCGTTGTCGATAGCGAGGTTGCCGTGCAGGTACCAGGTCGCGTTGCTCTCCGCGAAGTCCGTGGTGGCGTTCTCGATGATGCCGGCGTGGTTGCAGGCGTCGTAGTGCATGCCCCGGCCGACCAGCACGCCGGTGCGGTCGAAGAGCCGCGGCTGGCCGACGGCGAACAGCCCGCAGCTCGTCTCCTGGTAGCGCACGCTGTCGGCTTCGAGGGTGGACTGGTCGCGCTCGACGAGCGCTCGGCCGGCGAGCCGGATCTCCCGCTCCTGGGTCAGGAACTGCACCGAGTCGGCGTTGTAGCGGGTAACCCGGAACCCGCGCCGGCCGAGCAGCTCCTGCACCACGGA
Source organism: Gemmatimonadota bacterium (assembly GCA_041484135.1). GTDB lineage: Bacteria > Gemmatimonadota > Gemmatimonadetes > Gemmatimonadales > JACORV01 > JACORV01. Next base: position 14,071 of record JBGPHD010000021.1, on the reverse strand, counting down.
GTCTGGCGTGGCGAAGGTGCGGGAGGGCCGCTGGGGGAGCCCACGACCGCGGCCTGCGCGGGTGGTGTCGCGGCCCAGGCTGTCGGCGCGGGAGGTGTCCCCCGCGGTGCGGCGCACTGGCGGGCGCGCCGGGCGCTGTGGCGGCCGGGGGATCTGCGACGCGGCCGGTGCCGCGACGCCGAGCAGCGCGAGGAGCGCCAGAGCGACTGAACGCACCTAGACCCGGCCCGGCGCCGGGACCTCGCCCCCGCCCCTGCCCTCTTCCGCCGCCGCCTCGGCCGCGTCGGCCGCGTCGGCGCGCGCGCGCCGCTTCTCCAGGATCATCGCGAGCACGATCGACAGCTCGTACAGCAGCTGGACCGGCAGCATCACGGCCACGGTCATGATCACCAGGTCGCCCGGGGTGAGGATGGCCGAGAGGACCGCGTTGATCACGATGGCGATCCGCCGGTGCCGGCGGAGGAACGCCGCGGAGATGATGCGGAGGTAGACGAGCAGCAGCAGCACCAGGGGAAGCTCGAAGACCGCGCCGAAGGACAGCAGGATCGCGGTCGTGAAGCTGAAGTAGGCGTCCGCGGTGATGAACGGCTCGAGACTCTGGCTCTGGAACCCGAACAGCACCTTGAGCGCGAGCGGCACGACGAGGTAGAACCCGGCCGCCACCCCGCCGGTGAAGAGGATCAGCCCGACCAGGGACACCGGGAGCACCACCCGGCGCTCCTTCGAGTACAACGCCGGCCGCAGGAACGCCCAGAGGTGATACACCACGACCGGGGACGCGAGGAGCACGCCGGCCACGAACGCCAGCTTCAGCGTCAGCATGAACGGCTCGATGGGGCTGGTGAAGAGGAGCTTCTGGCCGTGCGGGAGGAGCGGGTCGATGGGCTGCTTCAGGAACCCCACCACGTCGAACCGGGTGACGAGGAAGAAGCCGGCGACGCACCCCAGGACCAGCGCCCCGAGACTCCAGATGATCCGCATCCGCAGCTCCTCGAGGTGGTCGAGGAACGGCATCTCGCCGCGGGTGGGCTCCTTCGCTGCGGTCATCGGTGTGGGGTCAGCGGCCCGGCGGGAGCGACCGCAGCTGGTCGCGCGCCAGCGCTGCCTCCTCCGAGGCGGGGAACGCGGCCACCACGCGGGTGAAGAGGGTGCGCGCCTCGTCGCGGCGTCCGGCGGCCGCCGCCTGCACGCCCAGCCGGTACAGCGCCGACGCGGCCCGCGGCGACGACGGATAGCGGTCCACCACGCGCCGGTACGCCGCGGCGGCGGAGTCGGCGCGCTGCTCGGCGGCCCACGCCTCGCCGGTGAGGAACTCGGCGTCGGCGGCGCGGGGGTGGGTGCCGAAGCGGCGCAGGAACTCGGCGAACGCGACGCGCGCCGTGCCGGGACTGCCGCGCCGGAGCTGCTGCTGCCCGAGCTCCATCAGTTGGTCCGCCGTGGGCTCGGGGGTCACGGGGTTGGCGGGCGTGCCCGGCGTCGCATTAGGCACGGCCTGGGCCGGCGGGGCACCGGGCGTCACGGCCCCCGACGCTGCGGGCGGCGCCCCGGAGGGCGCGGGCGGGACGGCGGCCGGCACCGGCGCAGGCGTGGTGAACTGGTTCGAGCGCTGGTCCATCTGGGCGCGCAGCTCGGAGAGCCGCTGCTGGCTCTGGCCCGTCAGCTCCTGGATGGCGACCAGCTGCTGCTGGACGTTGAACAGCTCACCCCGGATGTCGCCGCGGAACCGGGTGAGGGCGTCCTGCTGCACCGCGAGGGAATCGAGCAGCCCCTGCACCAGCCGCGCGATCGCCGCGAGGCTCGCGGCGCGGGAGGAATCGGCCCGGGCGCTCTCGCGCTGCTGAGTGATCATCTGGCGCTCGAGCCGGTTGACGTCGCTCCGGAGCGCGCACCCGCCGGAGGAGAGCGCCAGCACGATCAGGAGCGCGGGTGCCCGGCGCTGTCGCACTACCGCGCGCCTCGCGTCACCCGGAACTCGGCGCGCCGGTTCTGCGCCCACGCCTCCTCGGTGTGGTCGGGGTCGGCCGGCCGCTCCTCACCGAAGGAGGTGATGGCGATCCGGGCGTCGCCGATGCCGTGCTCCACCAGATAGCGCTTGGCGGCGGCGGCGCGGCGGTTGCCGAGGGCCAGGTTGTACTCGTCGGGCCCGCGCTCGTCACAGTGGCCCTCGATCACGATCTCGAGCGCGGGACTGCCGCGCAGGATGGTCAGCTTGGCGTCGAGGAGCTGCGTCGCCTCGGCGGTGAGGTCCGAGCGGTCGAGGTCGAAGTGGATGACGCGCGCCAGCGCCTCGGCGCGCGACGCATCGAGGCCCGACGCGACCGGTGCGCCGGCGGGATCCTGCCCGTCGCGCAGCACCTGGGCACGGACCGAGTCCACCCGGGCACGTTCCCGCTCCACCCGCGCGACCGAGTCGGCGCGCACCCGCGCCGCCGCCGAATCCCTTCGCGCCACCGCGAGCGCCGAGTCGCGCCGCGCGGCTGCGAGGGCCGAGTCGGCGGCCGCGCGCGCGCGCAGCGAGTCCGCCGCGGCCTGGGGCGCCGGCGTCGTCACGGGCCGGTTCTTCGGGCAGGCGGCGAGCAGGAACAGCAAGCCCACCGAAAGGAAGCGGCGCGGCGACGGCGTGCGGGTTGCGGGCGAATCGGTCATTCCCTGTCCTCAGTGGGCGAGAGTCGAGGTGACCACGCGGGGAGGCGCGCGCCGCCCCCGGTGGTGAGTTGACGCATGCGGCCTGTCTCCAGGTCCATGATCCACAGGTCACGGCCCCCGCCGCGGGTCGAGACGTAGGCGAGATGCCGGCCGTCCGGCGCCCACGTGGGATCCTCGTTGCGGCCGCTCCCCGTGATCTGGCGCACCGCCCGCGTGGCGAGATCGAGCACGAACACCTGCGGGGTGCCGCCCACCTCGCGGTGGAACGCGATGGCCGCGCCGTCCGGTGACCACGCCGGGCCCGCGGTGCTGCCCGTGGCGCCGAAGTCGAAACGCCCGAGCACCTCCTGGCCGGTGCCGTCCGCCGCCATCACGTAGAGCTGCGGCGACCCCGAGCGATTGCTGATGAACGCGATGCGCTGCCCGTCGGGGCTCCAGGTCGGCGACAGGTTGTCGGAGAAGCGACCGACCGTGAGCCGCTGCACGCAGCAGCGCCGCGCGACATCGTAAACATACACATCCGTCCCCGCGTCGGTCCCATGCGCGAACGCGAGCCGCCGGCCGTCGGGCGAGAACTCGGGCGTGATATTGAGCCCGGTCTCCGTCGTCGCCACCACCTCGCGGCGTCCCGTCGCCGTCTCCTGGAGGACGATCGGCTGGCCGCTCGGCACGAACGCCGTGTAGGCGATGAGGCGTCCGTCGGCGGACCACGCGGGCGAGAGCGCCGGCCGCCCCGCCGAGCGCACGACCGCCTGGCCCGCGCCGTCGGGGTCGATGCGCATCAACTGTCCGCCCCGCACGAAGAGCAGCGCCGTCGCGGCCACACCGGGCGTGCCGGTCGCCGCGCGCACGACCTCGTCCGCCACCCGATGCACCTCGCGCCGCCACGCGGGCGCGCCCATCGCCTGGAGCGGCACCGACCGGCGCATCAGCCGCTGCCCGGTCTCCGCCGTCAGCAGCTGCACCTGGACCGCGGAAGCGCCCGCTCCGGCGGTGTCCAACATGACCATGAGGCTGATCGGACGCAGCGCGCCGATCCGCAGCATCGCGCTGTCCGACGGCGGCCGCTCCACCATCTCGAAGCGGTCCGACTGCTCGAGGTCGCGTGTCACGATCGCCTTGACGCTGTCGAAGACCGCGCCCGCCGGCGCGATCACGCCGAGGGTCGGCCGGCTCCCCGGCGCGTACGTGATGCCGACGCGCACGCCGCTCTCGGCGCGCGCCGTGTCCTGCGCGAACATGGACGAGGGCCAGAGCGCCAGCGTAACGAGCAGCGCGGCCCTCACCGGCCGGTCCCCGGACTGAAGAAGAACGAGACCGGCAGGACGTCCGCGCCGTAGCCCTCGGGCAGCGTCCCGAACACGCCCGCGCGCACCGCGGCCTCGACGGCGCCCTGCGCCTCGAGGTCGAACGCGAACGAACCCGACCTCCGGATGAACTGCAGTCCCGTCACGGTGCCGTCGCGGTGCACGAGGAAGAAGACTTCCGCCTGCAGGGACTCGTTCCCCGCCGGCGGGCGCCACCGCCGATAGACCTGGGCCACGAGATTCCGTAGATACCCCGGGAACGGGAATTCGACCCCTTCGGTGCGGATCGTCGTGGGCGCGGTCCCGGTGCTCGGCGCGGCGCCGGGCGCGGCCGTGGGCCCGGGAGGGGATGGCGCCGCGGCCGTGGGCGATGGAGCCGTGACCGGTGGAGTGGCCGCAGGCCTCGGAGCGGCGGGAGTGGCGGGCGCCGCCGGACGCGGGGCCAGGACGGGAGCGGGGGGCGTGCGGCTGGGCGCGGGCGGCGTCCGGCTGGGAGCTCGCGCGGGACGCGCGGGCGCTGGCGGCGTCACCGGAGCGGGGCTCGCTGCCGCCGGCTCGGCGGCCGCCGCTGGCGCGGGGGCGGAGGCGGGCCCCGCGAGCAGCTCGACCCGGTACGCCAGGAGGAGCGGTGGCCGGGGCGTCGTCGCGCCGGCCGTGAAGAACGCCAGGATGGCGATCCCGTGCAGGCCGAGCGTCCCGGCGATGCCGGCGCCGCGCATGCCGTCCGCGCTGGCGCGGCCGCGCATCCCTCTCACCGCACCACGTCCTCGGCCTCCGTGACGAGGCCGACATTGGCGACGCCGGAGGTCCGGATGATCGCGAGCACCTGGGCCACCTGGCCGTAGGGCACGCCGCGGTCGGCCCGGAGGTAGATCCCCGAGGGGTGGCGGCGGCCCACCAGGGCATGGAAGGTGGCGCGGAAGTCCGCGTACGACATCGCCGACTCGTCCACGAAGATCCGGCCGCGCCGGTCGATCGTCACCGTCAGCCCCTGCCGCGACTCCAGCGGACGGGACGCGGCGCGCGGCAGCTGGACCTCGATGCCGCCCTGCATGATGGGCGCGGTGATCATGAAGATGATGAGGAGGACGAACGCGACGTCCACCAGCGAGGTGACGTTGATGTCGGCGTTCAGGCCGGCGCGGGCGCGGCGACGCGGACGCAGCACCTCAGAGCCGTCCCTCGCGGGCCAGCGTCACGATCAGCTCCCGGGCGAAGCCTTCCAGCTCCGCGGCCACGAAGTTCTGCCGCGCGGTGAAGATGTTGTAGGCGATCACCGACGGGATGGCGACGGCGAGGCCGGCCACCGTCGCGACCAGCGCCTCCGCGACGCCGGGCGCCACGGCCGAGATGTTCCCCGCCCCGCCCGTCGCGATGCCGATGAACGCGTCCATCACGCCGAGCACCGTGCCCAGGAGCCCGAGCAGCGGGCTCACAGAGCCTAACGTCGCGAGCCACGGGATGTGGCGGCCCAGCTGGTCGTGCTCGGCGTCCACCTGGGTCTCGAGCACCATGCGCAGCGCCTCGAGCCGGGTGGGCGTCAGGGTCCCGCCGGCGCCCGGTTCGGCGGCCAGGCCCCCCGGGACCAGCTCGGCATAGAAGGTCGTGCCCTCGGTGAAGAGGCGGGTGTACGGCGAAGGGGCGAGGGAATCGACGGCGTGCTTGGCCTCGGCGAGCCGGCTGGCGTGGGCCACCGCCCCGAAGAACGCGTCCCCCGCCTTCTTGATGCGGCGGAACTGCCAGATCTTGGCGAAGATGAGGAACCAGGAGAGGGCGGAAAAGGCGGCGAGGATGACCAGGACGACCTTGGTCTCGAGGCTCGACGTGGCGACGAGTTCCCACGAGGAGGTCGGGACCGCGCCCGCCACCTGCACGTCAGGCGGCTCCCCGGGCGATCCACTCGTAGGTGGCGCGCAACCCGTCGCTGATCAGCATCTCCGGGCGCCATCCCAGCACCTTCGCCGCCTTGGTGATGATCAGCGCGTTGGCGCGGAGCTCGCCGCGGCGCTCCGGCGCGTGCTCCACGGCCACCTGGACCCCTGACGCCTCGATCATCGTGCGCGCGAGCGTGTTCACCGACGTCGGGACCCCGGTGCCGATGTTCACGGCGGGCCAGTCCAGCGTGCCGTCGGGCTCGGGAAGGCCCGCGTCCGCGGCGAGGAGGTTCGCCCGCGCCACGTCCCCGCAGTACACGTAGTCGCGGGTCTGCTCCCCGTCCCCGTAGATGGTGATGGTGCGGCGCTCGCGCAGCCGGCTGCCGAAGATGGCCACCACGCCCGCCTCACCGTGCGGGTCCTGCCGCGGGCCGTAGACGTTGCTGTACCGCAGCGCGACGTACTCGATCCCGTAGAGATACCGGTAACAGGCCAGGTAGTACTCCGCCGCGAGCTTGGTGACGCCGTAGGGCGAGATGGGCAGCTTGGCCGTGGTCTCGACGTGAGGCGGCTCGCGCTCCCCGTACACCACGCCGCCCGAGGACGAGAAGACGAAGCGCCGGACGCCGCCCTTCCGCGCGCCCTCGAGGAGGTTCAGCAGCGCGAGGATGTTCTCCTCCGCGTCGAGCAGCGGCTCGGCCACCGACACCCGCACGTCCACCTGGGCGGCGAGGTGCGTGACGACCTCGAAGCGCCCGGTGGCCACCAGCTCGCGCGCCTCCTCGGAGCCGGTGTCGAGACGGCGGAACTCGGCCCCGCGCGTCAGGTTCTCGGTGCGGCCGCGCGACAGGTTGTCGAGGACGGTCACGTCCCACCCGGCGGCGGCGTACGCGTCGGCGACGTGGGAGCCGATGAAGCCGGCCCCGCCGGTCACGAGCACACGGCGTTTCACGCTGGCGATGCCTTGGTGGAAGGGAGGAGAGGGCGACGATGACGGTCCGCGACCGCCGCGGGCCGGGTGGGGCGACCGGCGCGCGCATCACGCGCACCTGCCGCCCGCCTGCGTCCGATGCTCAGGAGGGCATCCGGCGGATCTGACGCGCCGTCGCGCCGGGTCCGATGTCGGGCCGGTAGATCTCGACCAGGACGATGGTCGACGTGTGCTCGCGGGTGCTGACCACGAGCGCCCGCGCCTTGTCCTGCTCGACCGTGCCGTTGTCGGTGCGGACCGTGGCCGTGAGGGCGAACACGTCGCCCAGCCGCACGCCCTCGTCCGCGCCCCGGTTGATGAAGAGCACGTCCTGGAGACCGAGGACCTCGCGCGCGTTCCGGAGACCCACCACCTGGCCCACGACCCCGTCGGCGACTTCGGTGGACCGCGCGTTCGCCGGGAAGCGGAACGGGGCCACCTTGATCAGGGACTGCCCGTCGCTGATCTGGCCGTAGACCGCGACGACGGTCGCGATGATGTTCCCGCCCGATTCGCCCGTGGAGGAGACCCGCAGGAGACCGGTCGGCAGGATGATGTCCCCGTAGCCGCGGATCTCGCCGCCGTTGCGATACGTCAGCATCATGTCGCCGCGCTGGACCGGATCGCCCGCCGGCGGCCGGATCACCACGTCCGCGAAGAGCATCGCCGTGCTGCTGGACGTCAGGCGGCGGACGGACGGCGTCTGGACCCCGCCCAGCAGGCGCCCCGACGTCAACGGCTGGTTCTCGGTGAGGAAGCCGGCCGAGTAGTACTCGCCTTCCCGGACGGCGCGATAGGCGCGCTGGTTCTGGATCTCGATCGCGTCCGGCGAGGGCCGGGGCGAGGCGTTCAGGGTCGGAGAGAAGATGGTGGGCACCTGCATCGCCCGCGCGGGAGGCAGCGTGGGCCGCGACGTGTCGGCGGTCGGGGTGACGGTGACGTTCTGGTTCACGGCGCCCGGTGCGGCCACCGGCTCGTCGGTGGCGACCATCCGCAGCTCCTCACCCGGGAAGATCCAGTGCGGATCCTCGACCACGTTGGTGTTGAGCCGGTAGATCTCGGGCCACAGCAGCGCATCGCCGAGGAACTGCTGCGCGAGCGACCACAGCGTCTCGCCCTGCTGCACCACGTGGGTCGCCGGCGGCGGACCGATGGGCGCGGCCTGGGCCGGCGCGTTCGGCGCGGCGGGAGGCGGGGCGGCCGGGGGCTGCTGGGCGGCCGCGCTCACGCTCACCAGCGCGAGCAGCGCGGCGGCCGTGATCGATGCGCTAGAACGGCAGATCGTCGTCCTCCTCATCGAGTGCCTCCGGGAAGTCGTCGAACGACTCGGTCGAGCCTTCCTTGCCCTGCGTGGCGTCCTTCTTGCCCGCGGCGGCGGCCGCGGGGGCGGCGGAACGCCGCCCCCCGGTCTCACCACCCGCGCCGGGACCACCGTCGCTGCGGCCGGACAGCATCACCAGCTCGCGGACGTTGATCTCGGTGATGTACTTCGTCTGGCCGTCCTTGCCCTCGAAGGTGCGGTACTCGATGCCCCCTTCGACGTAGACCCGGTCACCCTTCTTGAGGTACTTCTCGACGATGTCGGCGAGCGTCGAGAACTTGCTGTTCCACACCACGATCTTGTGCCACTCCGTCTTCTCCTGCTTCTCGCCCCCCTGCGTCGTCCACTGGCGGCTCGTGGCGAGCGAGAACGACGCGACCCGGCTCCCGTTGCTGGTGCTCCGGACCTCCGGGTCGCCCCCGAGGTTCCCGATCAGCATCACCTTGTTCAGACTCCGGCTCACAGACCCCTCCTGGCGATCGGCTCGGGTACCACGGACAAGGGCCAAGTATAGGAACCACAAGGGGTTTTGTCAACCAAAAACGCCGCATCCCGTATCATTTTTCCGCCCCCCGCGCCCCCCAGTCGAGGGCCATCGTCAGGGCATCCTCGCGGGGTTCCTGATAGTACCCGCGGCGGGTCCCCAGGGGGCGGAATCCGGCCCGCTCGTACACCGCGATCGCCGCCGCATTCGAGGCGCGCACTTCGAGGAAGACGCGCGCCGTCCCCCCGCTTCTCAGCCAGCCGAGCATCTCGTCCACCAGGCGGGCGCCCGTGCCACGCCGGCGCAGGTCGGGCTCGACGGCGAGGTTCAGGATCTCGCCCTCGTCCTCCACCATGGAGCAGAGGCCGTAGCCGATCAGCCGCCCGCGTTCGTCGTCCACGGCGAACCCGCGCACCGTGGGGAGCGCGAGCATCTGGGCGAACGACCGCGCGGACCACGGGTCCTTGAAGACGCGCCGCTCGAGGTCCGCCACGGCCGCGACGTCATCTGCGGCGAGCGGTCTAGGCGCCGGCGGAACGGCCATGGCCGGCGAGGAGCCGGGCTTCCGCCTCGGCGGGACGGCCGTACGCCGGCTCCCAGCCGGCGGGATCGGCCACGGCGGAGGCCCCGTTAGGCACGCTGACCAAGCACAGCAGCGCCGCGGCCGAGGCCCGGGCGGGGCCCGCCGCGATGAACGGGCCTCCCGGAGGCGGCGGGGCGTCGGCCCGGACGAGCCCCGGCGGCTCCAGGACCTCCACCGCGCCGCCCGCCGCCCCGAACCGGTAGACCGCGCGGTAGAGGTCGCCACGCAGCGCGTCGTACGCGACCAGCACGTCGCCGCCCTCCGGGGCCGCCGCCCGCGCCGCGCCGAGGAGCGAGGGTGCCACGAGGAGCGGCACGCCCAGCGCCCGGCAGAGCCCCTTGGCGAAGGCGATGCCGATGCGGAGCCCGGTGAAGCTGCCGGGCCCGTCGGCCACCACGACGCCGGTGAGGTCGGCGGGCCGGGCCGCGTGCGCCGCCAGGAGCCGCCCCGCCGCCCGCTCGATGTCGCGCGAGAGGTCGCGCCGGCTCGCCAGGGCGACGTCGGGCCCCGGCGCCCCGGGGCGGCCTAACGCCAACGTGGGTCGGTCGGTGGCCGTGTCGAACGCGAGCAGCAGCGTCACGACCGCTCCAGCTCGCGGGTCCCGGCCTCGCCGGTGTGGGCGAGGCGGATCCGGTGCGCGAGGGCGGGGGCCGCGGCGCCCAGCCGCTCGGGCCACTCGATGAGCACCACCGCGCCCGGCTCGGCCAGCATATCGTCGAGGCCGAGGTCCCGCGCCCGGTCGCGCGGGCCGAGGCGGTAGGCGTCCACGTGGTAGACGCTGACCCCGCGGCCGGTGTACCGGTGGACCAGCGCGAAGGTGGGGCTGGTGACCGACTCGGTCACGCCGAGGCCCGCGGCGATGGCGCGGACCAGGGTGGTCTTCCCCGCGCCCAGCTCCCCGGAGACGCCGACCACGACGGGCGGGCGGAGCTCCCGGGCGAAGGCCGCGCCCCACGCCGCGAGCGCCGCCTCATCGACGCGCACGCCGTCCCCGCCTCTGCGTGCCGGCGCCGCCCGGACGCGACGGCGCCGGCATCCCGGGCCCCGACGCCTTGAGGTCCAGGAGCTGGTCGCGGATCTGCGCCGCCAGCTCGAAGTCGAGGTCGGCCGCGGCGCGCCGCATCTCCTGCTCCAGCTCCGCGACGATCCGCTGCCGCGTCGCGGCGTCCGCATCCGCCCACGACGCGCCCGCCTGGGCGATCACCGACAACGGCTCGGCGCGCGGCACCGGGTCCTCCCGCGCGTCGGCGACCCGGGTGGTGAAGCGGATCTCCGCAACCGACTTCACGATCGAGCGCGGCGTGATGCCGTGGTCCGCGTTGTACTGGCGCTGGACCGTGCGGCGGCGCTCCATTTCCTCCAGCGCCGCGGTCATCGAGTTGGTCATCCGGTCGGCGTACAGGATGGCGCTGCCCTGCTCGTGGCGCGCCGCGCGGCCCACCGTCTGGATGAGCGACGTGCGCGAACGGAGGAAGCCCTCCTGGTCCGCGTCGAGCACGGCGACCAGCGAGACCTCGGGCAGGTCGAGCCCCTCGCGGAGGAGGTTGATCCCCACCAGCACGTCGAACTCGCCCAGCCGGAGCCCGCGGACGATGTCCATCCGCTCGATGGCGTCGATGTCGGAATGCATGTAGCGCACCCGGACCCCGAGCTGGCTCAGGTAGTCGGTGAGGTCCTCCGCCATCCGCTTGGTGAGCGTGGTGACCAGCACCCGCTCGCCGCGCCGCGCGCGGACGCGGATCTCCTGGAGCAGATCGTCCACCTGGCCCGCGACGGGCCGCACCTCCACCGCGGGATCGATGAGACCGGTGGGCCGCACCAGCTGCTCGACCACGGCGCCGCCGCACAGCCGGAGCTCCTCGGGGCCCGGCGTGGCGGAGACGAAGAGCACCCGCGGCGCGAGCTGGAGGAACTCCTCGTAGCGCAGCGGGCGGTTGTCCAGCGCGGAGGGGAGGCGGAAGCCGAACTCGACGAGCGTGGTCTTCCGTGACCGGTCGCCGGCGTACATGGCGTTGAGCTGCGGCACCGTGGCGTGCGATTCGTCCACGATGACGAGGCAGTCCTTGGGCAGGAAGTCCATCAGCACCGCGGGCCGCTCGCCGGGCGCGCGGCCGGAGATGAGGCGGCTGTAGTTCTCGATCCCGTGGCAGGTACCCACCTCGAGCAGCATCTCGATGTCGAACTGGGTGCGCGACTCGAGTCGCTGCGCCTCCAGCAATTTGCCCGCGCTCTTGAGCTCGGTGAGCCGCCCGGCCAGCTCCTCGCGGATCAGGTCGATGGCGTGGTGGAGGTTGCCGGGGTCGGTGACGAACAGCGTGGCCGGATAGATGGCGCAGCGCTCCAGGGCGGTCACGGCCTTGCCGGTCAGCGGGTCGATCTTCGTGATCCGCTCGATGGTGTCGCCGTTGAGCTCGACGCGGACCGCCTGCTCCTCGTAGGCCGGGAAGACCTCGACGACGTCCCCGCGCACCCGGAAGTTGCCGGGCTCGAAGGCGATGTCGTTGCGCTGGTACTGGATGGCGACGAGCCGTTCGAGGATGGCCCGGCGGCCCACGGTCTCCCCCGCGGTGAGGCGCACCATCTGGTCGCGGAACGCGGCCGGGTCCCCCAGGCCGTAGATGGCCGAGACGGTGGCGACCACGACCACGTCGTCGCGCTCCACCAGGCTGGAGGTGGCCCGCAGCCGCAGCCGTTCGATGTCGGCGTTGATGGAGGCGTCCTTCTCGATGTACGTGTCGGACGAGGGGACGTACGCCTCGGGCTGGTAGTAGTCGTAGTAGGAGATGAAGTACTCGACGGCGTTGGACGGGAAGAAGGACTTGAGCTCGCCGTAGAGCTGCGCCGCCAGGGTCTTGTTGTGGGAGAAGACGATCGCCGGGACGCCGAGCTCCGCCACGACGTGCGCCATGGTCATCGTCTTGCCGGAGCCGGTGACGCCGAGGAGGGTCTGATAGCGGTCGCCCCGCTTGAACCCTCGCACCAGCTCGGCGATGGCCTGCGGCTGGTGGCCGGCGGGCTGGAACGGCGCTTCGACGGTGAGACGGGTCACGCGTCGAGGCGTTCGCGGCGGCCGACCTCCGCGATGCCCTTCACGCGGCGGACGGCCTTGATGACCTTGTTGAGGTGGGAGAGGTTCTCGACCTCGACGATGACGTGACCGGTGGTGCCGCCCTCCCCGCTGTTGAGCTCGATGTTCCGGATGTTGGTGCCGGCGTGCGCGATGGCGGCGCAGATGTCGGCGTAGAGGCCGCGCCGGTCCTCGCCCACCAGCCCCAGCCGCACCATGAAGACCTCCCCTTCGGCCTCCTGCCAGTCGAGGTCCATGCGCCGCTCCGGCTCGCCGCCCAGCGCGAGCAGGTTGGGGCAGTCCACCCGGTGGATGCTGATGCCGCGGCCGCGGGTCACGTACCCGGTGACCTTGTCGCCCGGCACCGGCTGGCAGCACTGGGAGTAGCGCACCATCAGGCCGTCCACCCCCTGGATGCGCACCCCCTTCCCCACCCGCATGCGCTGCACCAGCCGGCCGATGACGCCCGGCGCCGGCTGCGGCGGCTCCGCCTCGTCCGCCGCGAGGTCCGGGAAGAGCGCGCGGATCACCTGGCTGGTCGAGACGTCGCCGCGGCCGAGGGCCGCCTCGAGGTGGGCGCGGTCCGGGAACGAGAAGGTCTGGGCGGCCTTCAGCACCTGGTCGTCCTTCGGCTTGCCGAGGCGGCGGCGGCGCAGCTCACGCTCCAGCACCTCCTGGCCTAACGCCACGGACGTCGCCTGTTCCTCCTGCTTGATCCACTGGCGGATCTTCTGGCGGGCGCGGGCGGTGCGCACGTGCTCGAGCCAGTCGCGCGAGGGGCGCGCCGAGGCCGAGGTGAGGATCTCCACCGTGTCGCCGTTCTTGAGGGTGCGGTGGAGCGGCGCGATGCGGCCGTTCACCTTGGCGCCCTGGCAGCGGTAGCCCACCTCGGTGTGGATGGCGAAGGCGAAGTCGATCGGCGTGGCGCCCTTGGGGATCTGCTTCACGTCGCCCTGGGGCGTGAACACGAAGATCTCGTCCTGGTAGAGGTCGATGCGCAGGAACTCCAGGAACTCCTGGGGCGTCTGCGCCTCCTGCTGCCGGTCGAGGAGCTGCCGGAACCAGGTGAGGTGGCGGTCCAGGTCGTCGCGGGGGCGGCCCTCCTTGTAGAGCCAGTGCGCCGCGATGCCGTACTCGGCGGTGTGGTGCATCTCGCGGGTGCGGATCTGGATCTCGTACAGGTGGCCCGCCGGGCCGAAGATCGTGGTGTGCAGCGACTGGTAGCCGTTCGACTTGGGCTGCGCGATGTAGTCCTTGATGCGCTCCTGGAGCGGCGTCCAGTGCGCGTGGATCACGCCGAGCGCGTGGTAGCAGTCGGGCACCGAGTCGACCAGGACCCGGATCGCCATCAGGTCGTAGATCATCTCGTAGGGCAGGTTGCGCGTCGTGATCTTGCGGAAGATCGAGTACAGGTGCTTCGGCCGGCCGGTGACCTCGACGTCCGCGATGTCCGCCTTGTCGAGCGCGCGTTTCAGGGGCTCGCGCATCTTCTCGACCAGCCCTTCGCGCTCGCCCTTCTTGCTGGCGAGCTTCTTCGACAGGGCGCGGTAGTCCACGGGCTCGAGGAACCGGAACGCCAGGTCTTCGAGCTCGACGCGGGCCTGCCCCATGCCGAAGCGGTGGGCGAGCGGCGCGTAGATCTCGCGCGTCTCGAGCGCGATGCGCCGCTGCTTCTCCTCCGGCAGGTGCTCGAGGGTGCGCATGTTGTGCAGCCGGTCGGCGAGCTTGATGATGACGACCCGCGCGTCGCGGGCCACCGAGACCAGCAGCTTGCGGTAGTTCTCGACCTGCTCTTCCGCCGTGGAGCGGAAGGTCAGCG
>JBGPHD010000020.1:0-29157 GCA_041484135.1 Gemmatimonadota bacterium | reverse complement strand
CATCACGGATGACATCGTCGATGCGAAGCCCGGGAATCTGCGGCGCTATGGCGTCGAGGCGGCGCGCTGGGCCGCGGACGCGGGAGCGTGGAGCGCCGAGGAGCTGGCCGCTGCGCTCGAGCGCCTGCTGAACGCCGACCGACGGCTCAAGAACCCGTCCCTTGGGGGCGAACAGGAAGTCGTCACCGACGCGATCCTGGCGATGGCGGGAGCCGGGGCACCGGCATGAGCCCGTACCGGTCGTGGCGTTGGCCCCTGGCCGCGGTGGCGCTCGCGGCCGGCGTCTTCGTGCGGCCGGCGGCGCGGCCCCTCGCTGCCCAGAATGACCCTGCGCTGAGTGCGGCGGTGCGGCTCGCCGCGGAGGGCCGGGGCGATTCCGCGCGGCGCCTGGTGGAGGGCGTGCTTTCGCGGGTGCATCCCGGCGACTCCGCCTATGCGGAGGCGCTCTTCTGGCACGCGCGGCTCGCGACCTTCGGTGACAGCGCGGAGCAGGGCCTCAGGCAGGTGACCGTGGACTATCCCACCTCGTCCTGGGCCGACGACGCGCTCCTCGAGCTGGCGGCGCTGGCGATGACCGCCGGCAACCCGGCTTCGGCGCGCGCGCTGGCCGAGCGGATCCGCAGCGACTATGCCGGCAGCGACCTCCGCGCGAGCGCGGCCCTCTGGGCCGGCCGCGCGGCGCTCGAAATGGCGGACGTCGCCGGAGGCTGCGCGGAGCTGGACTCCGCCCGGCTCGAGGCGCCGCGTGACATCGACCTCCAGAACCGGATCGCCTATTTCCGGGCGCGGTGCCCCCCGCCTCCGGCGACGCCGCCGGAGACCGCGGCCGTCGCTCCGCCGGCGCCCGCTCTGGCACCTCCGCCGGACTCGGCAGATGAAGCTCCCGCGACGACGTACTTCGTCCAGGTCGGCGCCTCACGTTCGGACGGTGAGATCCAGCGCTACGTGGACATCATGAGCCGCACCAGGTGGCCCACTCACGTGGTGCGGGGGCCGGACGGATTCCGCCGGGTGCGGGTCGGTCCCTTCGCGACGCTGCGCGAGGCCGAGGCGGTGGCGCGCGAGGCCCGGCGGATGGTCGGCGGCGCGCCGTACGTGGTGCAGGGCCCGTGACGCTCCCCGGCATCGACCTCAGCACGCCGCTGATGCAGCAGTATCGCGAGATCAAGTCGCGGCATCGGGACGCCATCCTCCTGTTCCGGATGGGCGACTTCTACGAGATGTTCGAGGAGGACGCGGAGGTGGGCGCGCGGACCCTCGGCCTCACGCTCACCAGCCGCAACAACGGCGCGGCGGCGGAGACGCCGCTCGCCGGCGTCCCGGTGAAAGCGGCGGCGGGGTACATCAAGCGCCTGGTGGAGCGCGGCTTCCGGGTCGCGATCTGCGAGCAGGTGGAGGATCCCCGGTCGGCGCGGGGCATCGTGAAGCGCCAGGTGGTGGAGGTCGTGACGCCGGGCGCGGTGATGTCGGACGATCTGCTCGACCAGCGGCAGAACACCTACATCGTGGGGCTGGGGGGCGACGCGGCGCACGCCGGCGTGGCGGCCGTGGATCTTTCGACCGGCGAGTTCCTGCTGGAGCGTGTCCGCTCCGGCGACCTCGACGCGGTGTTGGCGCGCTATCGACCGTCGGAGGTGCTCGTCCCCGAGGGGGCCGCCGCGCTCGCTCCCGCCGCCGCGCTGGTGACGCGTCGCGATGCCTGGGAGTTCGATCCCGCGCTGGCGGGCGAGGAGCTGTGCCGGCGTTTCGGCATCGCGTCGCTGGACGGCCTGGGGCTCGAGGCGGAGGACGCGCCGGCCGTGGGCGCGGCGGGCGCCCTGCTCAGATACCTGGCCGAGCTGCAGCCGGCCGGGTTGCCGCAGCTCCGGCGGCCGCTCGCCCGCCGCGGCGAGCAGATGCTCCACCTGGACGCGATGACGCGGCGGAACCTGGAGCTCACCGACCCGCTCCGCCCCGACGCCGAGCACGCCACGCTGCTGGGCGCGCTCGACCGCACGGTGACGCCGATGGGCGCGCGCCTGCTGCGCCAGTGGCTGACGGCGCCGCTCACGGACCTCGTGGCCATCGACCGGCGGCTCGACGCGGTGGAGACGCTCGTTGCCGACGAGCGCCGGCGCGGCGGACTCCGGGGCGCGCTGGACGGCGTGCGCGACGTCGAGCGTCTGGGCGCGAAGGCGGCCGCGCGGCGCGCGACGCCGCGCGATCTTGGCGGCCTCAGGGATTCGCTGGAGCGGTTGCCCGCGGTGCAGGCGCTGCTGGGCGGCCTGTACCGGCTCGACGCGGGCTTCGACGCGCTCGCGGACCTCGCGACGCTGCTCCGTGACGCGCTGGTGGACCGTCCGCCCGCGTTGCTCGGCGACGACGACACGCTGCGTCCCGGCGCCGACGCCGCGCTCGATGAGGCGCGCGGTCTGCGCGACGGCGGGAAGAGCTACATCGCCGGGCTGCAGACCCGCGAGCGGACGCGCACCGGCATCGCGTCGCTCAAGGTGGGCTACAACAAGGTGTTCGGCTATTTCCTCGAGGTCACCAAGACCCACAAGGACCTCGTCCCTTCCGACTACGAGCGCCGCCAGACGCTGACCGGCGCCGAGCGCTACGTCACGCCCGAGCTCAAGTCCTACGAGGAGCGGGTCCTGGGCGCGGAGGAGGAGATCGCGCGGCTCGAGGAGCGGCTCTTCGGCGAGCTGAGGGACAAGGTGGGCGGCGAGATCGCGCGGATCCAGGAGACCGCGGCGCGGATCGCCGCGGCGGACGTGCTCGCCGCGTTCGCCGACGTGGCGGCCCGCGAGCGTTATGCGCGCCCCGTCCTCACCGCCGACTTCGGGTTGGACATCCGCGAAGGCCGGCACCCCGTGGTGGAGCGGATGATGCCGCGCGAGGCGTTCATCCCCAACGACGTGCGCCTCGACGCCGAGCGGCAGGTGATGATCGTGACCGGCCCGAACATGGCGGGCAAGAGCACGGTGCTCCGCCAGCTCGGCCTCACCGTGGTGATGGCCCAGGCGGGGAGCTTCGTGCCGGCGCGCGCGGCGACGATCGGCGTGGTGGACCGGCTCTTCACCCGGGTGGGGGCGAGCGACGACCTCACCCGCGGCCAGAGCACCTTCATGGTCGAGATGAGCGAGACGGCGGCGATCCTGCATAACGCCACGCGGCGCAGCCTCGTCCTGCTGGACGAGATCGGCCGGGGCACCTCCACTTACGACGGCGTGGCGATCGCGTGGTCGGTGGCCGAGTTCCTGCACGAGGAGGTGGGGTGCAAGACCGTCTTCGCGACCCACTACCACGAGCTGACGCAGTTGGCCGACCGGTTCGCCCGGGTGGTCAACGCCAACGTCGCGGTGCACGAGTCGGGCGACGAGGTGGTGTTCCTGCACCGCTTGAAGCCGGGCGGCGCCGACCGGTCGTACGGCATCCACGTGGCGCGGCTCGCCGGCTTGCCCGAGCAGGTGGTCGCCCGGGCGCGCGAGGTGCTCGCCACGCTCGAAGCGGACCACCGGGTGGCCGCCGCGCCGGCGCCCAAGGACCAGCTCGCGCTCTTCGCCCCGGCCGAGGACCCGCTCCTCGGCGAGCTCCGGGAGCTCGACCTCGACGGCCTGACGCCGCGCGAGGCGTTGGCGCGTCTCGCCGACCTCCAGGCGCGCGCGCGCGGTTCGGACGGAGAGACGGAGCGGCCCGCATGAGCTTCGCCCGACGGTGTGCCGTGACCCTCGCGCTCGCCCTCTGCGCCTGTTCGGGCCGGCGCGATGGGCCGGCGGAGCGGCCGGCCGAGGCGCAGAGCGACGTCCCGGTGGCGGTGAACGGCGAGTCGCCGTTCCAGTACCCGGCCCAGCTCTACGACGAAGGCGTGGAGGGCGAGGTGCGGCTGCGGCTCTTCGTGGACGAGCTCGGCCGCGTGCACCCCGAGTCCACCCGCGTCGCCTCTTCTTCGGGGACGCCGGCCCTCGATTCGGCGGCGATCGCGGGCGCCGCCCTGCTCCGCTTCGCGCCCGCGCACCGGAACGGTGCGCCCGTCGCGGTCGCCTTCTTCCAGCCCGTCATCTTCCGGCGCGGCGCCACCCCCGGGCCCCCCATCCAGTGAGCGAGCCTTTGCACGTCTACGACAACATCCTCCAGGCCGTCGGGGACACGCCGCTGGTGCGGCTCTCCCGCGTCACCAAGGGGATCCGCACCCCGGTCTGGGCCAAGGCCGAGAACCTGAACCCCGGTGGCTCGGTGAAGGACCGCATCGGGCTCGCGATGATCGAGGCGGCCGAGAAGAGCGGCGCGCTCAAGCCGGGCGGGACGATCGTCGAGGGAACGAGCGGCAACACCGGCGTCGGGCTGGCGATGGCGGCGGCCATCAAGGGCTACCGCTGCGTCTTCACCATCCCCGACAAGATGTCCACCGAGAAGATCCGGCTGCTGCGCGCTTTCGGCGCCGAGGTCATCGTGGTGCCGACGGCGGTGCCGCCCGACCATCCCGAGTACTACATCCAGAAGGCGAAGTCGATCGTCGCCGCGACGCCCGGCGCGATCCTGGCCGACCAGCACTTCAATCCGGCGAACCCCATAGCGCATTACCAGACCACCGGTCCAGAGATCTGGGAGCAGACCCGCGGCAAGGTCACGCACTTCGTCTGCTCGCCGGGCACGGGCGGCACGGTCTCGGGTGCGGGGCGCTTCCTCAAGGAGAAGAACCCCAAGGTGCAGGTCGTGGCGGGGGACCCGGTGGGCTCGATCTACACCGAGTACGCCAAGACCCACAAGAAGGGCGAGGGGTTCCCGTACAAGGTCGAGGGGATCGGCGGCGACAAGATCCCCACCTCGCTGCACTTCGACGTGATCGACGAGTGGATCTTCGTCACCGACGCCGACTCGTTCCAGATGGCGCGCCGGGTGACGCGCGAGGAGGGCATCTTCGTGGGCGGCTCGACCGGGCTGAACGTCTGGTCGGCGCTGGAGGTGGCGAAGCGCGTGGACGACCCGGACGCGATGGTCGTCACGATCCTCTGCGACACCGGCGAGCGCTACTTGTCGAAGCTCTACGACGACAACTGGATGCGGGAGAACCAGATGCTCGCCGAGGAGCGCGTCACGGCGGAGACGCTGCTGGCGGGTCGCGCCACCGGCATCCCGGCGCTGGTGCAACTCGCCCCGGCGGCGAGCGTCAGGCAGGCGCTCAACCTCATGTCGACCTACGCCATCTCGGAGATCCCCGTCATCGACGGGACCGACTGCGTGGGCTCGCTCTCCGAGGGGCCGCTCATGGCGCGCACCCTGGAGGACGGGACCCTGCTGGAGCGCGCGGTCGCGGAGGTCATGAACGCCCCCTATCCGGTGGTCGACGCGCAGCTGCCACTGGAACGCCTCACCGCGCTCCTCTCGCGCGATACGCCCGCGGTGCTGGTGCGCCGCGACGGGAAGCTGGGAGGGATCGTCACGCGCTACGACGTGCTGCGCCAGGTGTCGGGGATCAGATGAGGATCGCGGTCCTCACCGGCGGCACGTCGAGCGAGCGGGACGTCGCGCTCGCCACGGGCCTCCAGGTCGTGGGCGCGCTGCGCTCGCGCGGGCACGAGGTGCGCACCGTCGACCTCGCCGCCGGGTACGTGCCGCCCGAGCACGAGGCCGCGCTGCTCCCTTCGGGCGTGGGGCGCGAGCCGCCGCCGCTCGGGCAGCTCAAGGAGCTGGAGCGCGGCCTCCTCTCGGCGGGCCTGGGCGAGATCCCCGCGGTGCGCGAGGCGGAGGTGGTCTTCCTCGCGCTCCACGGCGGCCAGGGAGAGGACGGCACCGTGCAGGCGGTGCTCGACGTGATCGGCGTCCCGTACACGGGGAGCGGGCACCTGGCCTCCGCCCTGGCGATGGACAAGGACCTCGCCAAGCGGGTGCTGCGCGACAACGGCGTGAAGGTGCCGGCGTGGCTGATGGCGCCGGTGACCGCGCGGGACGTCGAGGGCGGCATCGGCTTCCCGTGCGTGGTGAAGCCATCGCGCGAGGGCTCGTCGGTGGGGCTCTCGCTGGTGCGGCGCGCCGCGGACCTCGCCTCGGCCATCGCGCTCGCCGAGCGGTACGATCGCGAGGTGATGATCGAGCGGTTCGTCGGCGGCCGGGAGCTCACCGTCGGGGTCCTCGGCGACCGGGCCCTGCCCGTGGGCGAGATCGTCCCCAAGCACGAGATGTTCGACTACGAGTGCAAGTACACCGACGGGATGGCGGAGGAGATCTTCCCGGCGAAGATCGACGCCACGCTGGCCGCGCACGCGCAGGAAGCGGCGCTCCGCGCCCACCGGGCGCTCAAGCTGGGCGGGTACAGCCGCATCGACTTCCGCCTCGGGGCGGACGGTGACATCTTTTGCCTGGAAGCCAATACCCTCCCGGGGATGACGGCGAACAGCCTCATCCCGAAGGCCGCGCGGGCCGCGGGCATCAGCTTTCCGGATCTGTGCGAGGCGATCTGCCGCCTCGCGCTCGACGCCCGCGGAACAAAGCCGTGAAGCCGGGGATACCTCCCGGCAGGACCGCATGAGAGAAGACGGCTCTCCGTTCTCGCTGACACCCTGGGTGCGGCGCCTGTTGATCACCACAGGGGCCGTCTTTCTGTTGCAGCTCACGGTGTTCACGAGCCCGTGGCTGACGGACACCTTCGGATTCATCCCCACCATGGTCCTGCAGCATCCGTGGGGGCTTCTCACCTACGCGTTCCTGCACGGGTCGTTCCTCCACCTCCTCGCCAATTCCATCGGGTTGTTCATGTTCGGCCCGCCGGTCGAGATGCGATTCGGCGGCCGCTGGTTCATCGGGCTGTGGCTGACCTCGGTACTGGGCGGCGCGCTGCTCAGCCTGGCGCTGATGCCCTTCGCGGGGAACGCCAACATCATCGGCGCGTCGGCCGGCCTCTACGGTGTGATGCTCGCCTTCGTGCTCGAGTGGCCCGACGCCCCGGTGCTCATCTTCCCGTTCCCGGTGCCGATCAAGGCGAAGTGGCTGGTCCTCGCGTTCGCGGTCCTCTCGCTCTGGGCGGGCTTCAACCCGGGCTTCATGAGCGGCGTGGCGCACTTCGCGCACCTCGGCGGATTCGCGGCGGCGTTCCTGTACGTGCGCGGCGGCGCGCTGCTCCGGCGCGCCCGCACCCCCGCGGTGGCCGAGCACGCGCCCGCCGTCCTCGTCAGGCCGCCGTCGGCGGAGTCGGGCCGCCGGGCCGAGACGTTCGGGCCCACCCGCCGCCGCCGCCAGGACGAGTCGGTGCTCGCGGAAGTGGACCGCGTGCTCGACAAGATCTCGGCCCGCGGCCTCGAGAGCCTGACCCCCGACGAGCGGCGCTTCCTCGACGAGATGAGCAAGAGGTTCAAGCAGGACCACTGATGATCCGCGCGTGCGCGCGCGCGTCCCTCGCGTGCGCGACCCGTTTGGTGTCTTGACGTCGCGGCGTTCCCTCCCCGTATTTGTCTCGGCCGACACGTGATCATCAACCTCGTCCCCGAGTTCCTCGCCGCGCGCACCGCGCCGGACCGCGTCGCCGCGTATCACGACTATCTCGAGCGCCACCGGCCCGTCCTCTCCGCCTACTGGCACAACTACGTGCTCGACCTCGAGTCGCCGCCCGCCGAGCAGGTGATCGCGTCGGCGCTGGCAGCCGACCGCCGCGACCTCGAGCGGCTGATGGGCACGATGGACCTGGAGCAGGTGGCGGCGCGGGCGCTGGACGACGCCTCGGCCTTCCTCGAGGCCGAGCAGGAGATGGACCTCTACCTCACGGTGGGCGTAGGCGCCGCGAACGCCGGCGAGCTGGTGATCGGGGGGCGCGGCATCGTGGTGGTCGGCGTCGAGCACTTCACGGGCCACGCCAACCCGGAGACGTTCGGGCTCGGCCTTTCACCCGAGCTGCTGGCGCCGTGGATCGCGCACGAGGTAGCGCACGTGGTGCGGTACACCTCGCCCACGAGCCGGGCGGACCTCAAGCGGCTCATCGCGGAGGCGGGCGGCACCTTCGACTGCTGGGAGATCGGCAGCCGGGCCACGCTGCGGGAGCTGCTGCTCAACGAAGGGGTGGCCGTCCACGCCGCGCGCGCCGTCGCGCCGGGCCGGCCGGAGGAGGACTACTACGGCTTCACGCGGCGGCAGTACCGGCGGATGCGGGAACTGGAGAGCTTCCTCTTCCGCGCCGCGGACCCCGACCTCGACAAGACGGGCCTCGGCCTCAGGTTGCGGTACCTTACCGGCGGGATGAGCCCGGCGGCCCGACTGGTGCAGGGGCGCGTGCTGCCCGAGCGGTCGGGCTACTACCTGGGAGCGCGGATGGCGGAAGCGTTGGTGCTGGAGCACGGGGTCGCCGGCGCGGCGCGCGCGGCGGCGGCGGATTTCGCCTCCGCCGACGCGCGCCGCGCCCCGGACCGGGCGGTCGGCCAGTGAGCCCGAAGTCGCCCGCCGAACGCCGTGCCAATCGCGAGCTCCGGGAGGTGCTCGACGAGCTGGTCGAGCACGTCCGGTACGTGGCCCGCAACGTCCGCACCATGAGCAAGCAGGACCTGGAGTATGCCGAGGAACGGCTGGAGTGGCTCGCGGACGAGGTGTGGCGCGCCGCGACCGACGAGCCCCCGCCGGAGGCGAAGGGCTAGCGCTTGGCCGGCGGCCCCGCCTGGCGCCGGGTCATCTCCGCCGCGCGCGACTTGTTGATCATGTACTGCTGCGGCAGGCTCACCAGGTTCGACACCGCGTAATACAGGTTCAGCCCCGACGCGAAGTTGAAGAACAGCACCGTCATCATGATCGGCATGAAGATGGTCATCATCTTCGCCTGCGGGTTGGGCGGCATTCCCATCGTGCCCAGCTTCGAGAGCGCGAACATCGACAGGCCCATGACGACCGGCACGATGAAGAGCGGATCGCGCTGGGAGAGGTCCGGCAGCCAGAGGAACGGCACGCCCCGGAGCTCGATGGTGTTCGCGAAGACGAAGAAGAGCGCCAGCAGGATCGGCAGCGGCAGCAGCATCGGCAGGCAGCCGCCCACCGGGTTCACCTTGTGCTCGCGGTACAGCTTCACCATCTCCGACTGCAGCTTCGCCGGGTCGTCCTTGTACTTGTCCTGAATCTCTTTGAGGAGCGGTTGGATGGCCTGCATGGCCACCTGGCTCTTCATCGCCTTCTGGTTGAGCGGCCAGAGCGAGAGCCGCACCAACATCCCGAACAGCACCAGCACGAGCCCGTAGCCGAGCTGGAGGTGCTCGTGCATCCAGATGAAGAGCCGCGTGATCCAGGTCGAGACCGGCATCACGATGCCCTCGAAGATCCACCCGTACGGCGAGGCCCGGTCGAGCCGGCGCCCCAGCGGGTGCAGCTCGCGGATCTCCTGCGGGCCCAGATAGAACTGGTACCCGAAGCGCCCGTCGGGCCCCACCGGCATCGTGACCCAGGTGGTGGCCGTCGTGATGGTCCGGTTGACGCGCGGTCCGCCGGTGAGCAGCGCGCCGGCGAATTGCGGGTGCGCGCTGTCGGGCGAGAGGAGCGCGCCCATGAAGTACTTCGACTTGAGCGCCACCCAGTCGAAGGGGCCTTCGACGACGGTGGTCGTGTCGGTCTTGAGGGCGCGGAACGGATGGTTGGCGACCTTGGCGGCCTTCACCGCGACGCCGTACTTGCGGTAGTTGTCGAGGCTGTCGCCTTCGACGTTCGCGAAGCCCGAGCCGAGGCCGATCAGCAGCGTCGCGCCCTCGCCCTCGAGCCCGCCGACGGTGCCCCTGACGCCGAGCAGGTAGTCGCGTCCGGGGGCGCGCGCGTACTCGAGCGACAGGGTCAGCGCGCCCCGGGCGCCGGAGAGCCGCAGCCGGTCGCCGTCCCGCGCGAGCGTGAAGGGCACGCTGTCGAGCCGCACCGTGTCGGCGCCCACCACCAGGCGATGCAGGAGCATGCGGTCGCCGGGGCGGATCAGGTCCACCACGCCGCCGCGCGATCCGCCGCTGAACGACCGGTAGGCCGGGAACCTCGCCTGCTCGATGGCGCCGCCGAGCGACGTCACGCGATAGACCGACCGCGCGGACGCGAGGCTCATCGTGTCGATGGCGGGGACCGGTGCGGGCGCGGCGGGGAGAAGCGCGGGCGCGGTTCTCGCGGCGCTCGCGGGCGTCCGCGGCGCCGGCGTCTGCGGTGCGCCCGGCTGCGCGGCGGGGCCGGTCGCGGCGGCGCCTCCGGCGACGGCGGGCAGCCGTCGCGGTGCCGGCTTCATGAACAGCGACGGGAGCACCGCGACCGCGACCATCAGGACGATGGCCAGCAACAGGCGGCGTTCCATCAGCGTTCAGGGCACCGGGTCATAACCACCGGCATGAAAGGGATGACAACGCAGGATGCGGCGCGCGCCCATCCAGCTCCCCCTGAAGGCGCCGTACCGCTCGATCGCCTCGAGGGTGTAGCGCGAGCAGGAGGGCGTATACCGGCACGCCGTCGGCAGGAACGCGCCGAAGGTCACCTGGTACCCACGGATCATGAGGATGCAGAATCGCGCGGCGATGGACACAAGTACCCTACGATTTCCCGGCGCAAGGTTTCGAAGCTCGCCTCATACGCGGGTGGCCGGGCGCGGAACCCCACATCGGTCGGCTCCGCCAGCACGGGCAGCACCTCCCGCCGTCCGATCTCCCGCAGTTGGCGCCGTAACCGGTTGCGCCGCACCGCGGTATGGGCGTGCCGCGGCACGATCACTGACAGCCGTGACAAGCCGACAGGGGAAGGCCGACAGAACAGATCCAGATGATCCGTTCGACGACGCTTCCCCTGTGTCATGAGCGCGCGAAGGTCCGAGGCGCGTGTGATGCGGGATGCCCTCGTCAGCCGCTCCGCCGTCAACCGCCGTGATGCTTGGACGGTATCGTGACGGTCAAGCGCTTGCGACCCTTCTTCCGCCGGCGCGACAGTGTCTCACGGCCCCAACGCGTCGCCATACGGGCGCGAAACCCGTGCTTGTTGACCCGCTTGCGGTTGTGAGGGTTATAGCTCGGTTTCACCGTTCTGCCTCATCGAAAAATGGCTTCAGTAGGCCGGGAAACCTACTCGCGCGCAGTCGCCGTGGTCAAGGTTGACTTTTCCACATCAGCTTCGTACGTTCGGCTCGCCCTTTGGCACCTACCGCGTTTTCCCAACCACGGTATTGATGGAGCAGTCGGCGAAAGACACCTGGAAGCGCCTCCTCGACCAGGCGCGCACTCGCTTGCCGGAGCCCACGCTCCGGACGTGGCTGGAGCCCGCCGAGGCGGTGAGCCTCGAGGGCGGCAAACTGGTCCTGGCGACCCCTGACCAGTTCGCGGCCGAGTGGAACGAGTCGAAACACGCCAAACTGCTCTCGGAGCTCTCGGCGGAGGTGCTTGGCACCCCGCTCGAGGTGTCGTTCCGTGTGCAGGAAGAGCGGTCGCGACGGTCCCAGATGGACTTCTTCGTCGCGCCGCCGGCTTCGGCGGGCGGTGCGGCCACGGGACCCGCCTCGGCGTGGACGATGCCGCTCAACGAGCGGTACACGTTCGGCACCTTCGTCATCGGCAAGTCGAATGAGCTCGCCGCAGCGGCGGCCTACGCGGTCGCCGAGGCGCCGGGCAAGACGTACAACCCGCTCTTCATCTACGGCGCCACCGGTCTCGGCAAGACCCACCTGATGCAGGCCATCGCGCACGCGGTGATCGGCCGCTCGCCGGGGATCCGCGCCGCCTACCTCGGCGCCGAGCAGTTCATCAACGAGGTCATCGAGGGCATCCAGGCCAAGACGATGCCCGATTTCCGCCGCCGGTACCGGAACGAGCTGGACCTCCTCCTCGTGGACGACGTGCATTTCCTCGAGCGCAAGGAGATGACGCAGGAGGAGTTCTTCCACACGTTCAACGCCCTGCACCAGGGGGGCAAGCAGATCGTCGTCACGTCGGACCGGCCGCCCACCGAGATCCCGGGCCTGGAAGCGCGGCTCGTCTCGCGGTTCGAGTCGGGGATGGTGGCCGACATCGGCCAGCCGGACCTCGAGCACCGCACCGCCATCCTGCGCAAGAAAGCCGAGCAGGACCACCTCGAGCTCACGATCCCGGACGACGTGCTCCAGTTCATCGCCGAGCACGTGCGCAGCTCGGTGCGCGAGTTGGAGGGCTGCATCATCAAGCTGCTCCTGTTCGCCTCGTTGAAGCACCGCGAGATCACGATCGACCTGGCGCGCGAAGCGCTGTCGGACAAGATCCGCGCGGGCGGCGAGGACGGCACGACGGGGAACGGCCGCAAGGGCTCGCCGTCCATCGACAAGGTGCAGGAGGTCGTGGCGCGGCGGTGGGGCGTGACGCCGGAGGGGCTCCGCTCCAAGGCGCGCACCAAGCGTCTGACGGTGCCGCGGCAGGTGGCGATGTACCTCGCGCGCGACATGCTGGGGATGCAGCTGGTCGAGATCGGCCAGGCGTTCGGCGGCCGCGATCACTCGACGGTGATCCACAGCGTCGACAAGGTCGGACGTCAGATGGCGCGCGATCACGGCTTCCGCGACCGGGTCACGCAGGCGCGCACCGAGTTGTCCGCAACGTGACGTGGGCGGACTGGGCAAAGCGGTGGACAGGTGTGGACGCGGTGGGGACGGATGGGGAGACTCGGCGATCATCCACACCGCATGAGACGCCGGATCCGGGGGCAACTCGAACCAGCCGCACGACCTGGCGCGTTCGCCCACAATCCCACAGTCTCTACTACTGCTACTATGTCTTATAATAGGAGGTCGTACTAGTGCTTCTTCCTCTGTCGGAGACCGCTGGATGAAGTTCACGATCACACGCGAGAAGCTGCAGGAAGGCCTGCTCGCGGTCGTATCGAGCGTGCCGGCGAAGACGACCCTGCCGGTGCTCTCGAACATCCTGATCGAGGCGAGGAAGGACGGCTTGCGCCTCTCGGGTACCGACCTCGATATCGCCGTCTCGACGATCGTCGCGGCGGAGGTCGACGAGGAGGGCGCGATCACGCTGCCGGCCAAGAAGCTCTCCGACATCGCGCGCGAGTTGCCCAGCTCGCCGGTGCGCATCACGTCGGCGGGCGAGCAGCGGGCGAACGTCGAGTGCGGCAAGAGCAAGTTCCGGCTCCTCGGCCTCCCGCGCGACGAGTTCCCGTCGTTCCCGCAGGTGAAGTTCGACGGGGCGTGGAAGGCGCCCGCCAAGGAGCTGCACAAGCTCATCTCTCACGTCGCGTTCGCGGTGTCGACGGAGGAGAGCCGGCCGATCCTGAACGGCGTGCTCTGGGAGCTGCGCAAGGACCGCATGCGGATGGTGGCCACCAACGGGCACCGGCTCTCGCGGATGGAGATCGCGCTCACCGGCGGCGGCGCGCAGCAGGCGGACCTCATCGTGCCACCCAAGGCGCTCGAGCAGATCCGCCGGCTCTTCGGCCCGGACGACATGGTCGAGATCGCCAAGAGCGAAAACCACCTCGGCTTCCGCACCGGCGGGACCCAGGTCTTCACCCGGCTGATCGAGGGTCCGTTCCCGCCCTACGAGCAGGTCATCCCGCGCGAGAACGACAAGTTCGCCACCCTGGACAAGGTGGCCATGGCGTCGGCGCTCCGGCGGATGAGCATCGTCGCGAGCGACCAGACGCACCGCATCCGGCTCGCCTTCGGTGGCGGCACCCTGAAGTTCAGCGTCCAGACGCCGGACCTCGGCGAAGCCCAGGACGAGATGGCGGTGACCTACGAGGGCGACGCACTGGAGATCGGCTTCAACGCCGCCTACCTGCTCGAGCTGCTCAAGTACATGCCGACCGACGAGGTGCGGTTCACCTTCAAGGCGCCGGAGCGCGCGGCCACGGCGGAGCCGGTGGGCTGGGACGACAGCGCGTCGTACATGTGCCTGGTGATGCCGCTGAGGTTGGTGGACTAGCGTGTAGGGTGTAGCAGGCCTAACGTGCGGGACGGTGGGTGGCCGTCGTGTCGTTCGGGGCACGGCGGCCGAATCGTTCGCGGGCCTAACGAATGGTATCGCGCCGGGCGGTGGTATCCGGACGCGCCGTCGAGTCGCGGGACGTGGGATCGAGCGGCGCGGTCTTGTCGGGGACGGGCGGCAGCGTCGCGGGCACCGAGTCCTCGGCGGTCTCCGTCGGCACCTCCACGCGCTCGCCGCGCATCTTGCGCAGGATGAGCTGCTGCCGCGCATAGGTGCGGCCCGCGCGGTAGGAGGGGTTCGAGGTGAGGGGATGGGGCAGCGTCGCGACGAGGAGCGCCGACTGGTCCATCGAGAGCACCGCCGCCCCGCGCCCGAAGTAGCGCCGGCTCGCCGCCTCCACGCCCCACAGGTTCGGCCCGAACTCCGCCACGTTGAGATAGAGCGCCAGGATCCGCGCCTTGGAGAGTGCCCACTCGAGCCGGTACGCGATCACCGCTTCCTTGACCTTGCGGAGCGGATTGCGCGACGGAGAAAGGTAGAGGTTCTTCGCCAGCTGCTGGGTGATGGTGCTCGCGCCGCGGAGCCGGTCCCGCCGCTCCCGGGCCCGCCCGATGGCCCGCATCAGCTCCGCGCGGTCGCGCGCGTCGGTCCAGGAGAACGCCGCGCGGCGGTAGCCGAGCGCGTCACGCAGGGCGTGATAGTCGATGCCGTGGTGGGTGTAGAAGGCGTCATCCTCGCCCGCCGTCGCCGCCTTCCCGATCCAGTCGCTGATGGAGTCCAGGGGCACCGCGACGTAGCGGCGCGGGGTGGTGTCGCGCGTGGCCGCGAGCTGCTGCGCCCGCATCCGCATGAAGGCGGTCTCCGCGGGCCAATGGGTGCGCCACCAGGACGGCGGGGGCCACACGAAGCCGAGCCACAGGATGAGCGCCAGCGCGGCGCCGGCGCCCCAGAGCACGATGCCGCGGACCGTGCGGCCGATCCTGCCCACGCCGCGCTCCGCCTAACGCCGAGGCCGGCGGGCCGGCCCCGGGCCGCTGCTCACCAGCAGCAGGCCGCCGCCGTAGGTCTGGCCGGGGCCCACGGCGTTGTCGGAGGCGAACAGCGTGGCGCGCGACCGCGCGAGGCTCCACTGCGCCGCCAGCGAGGCGCGCCGGGTGCCCAGCCCCGGGGCGAGATCGGTGCGGAGGGTGACGGCGAGCCGGTCACCGGTGCTCACGGTCCAGCCGGTGCGGATCTCGCTCGTGGACCATCCGTCCCGCACCACGTGCCACTCGACG
This sequence comes from Gemmatimonadota bacterium, assembly GCA_041484135.1. GTDB lineage: Bacteria > Gemmatimonadota > Gemmatimonadetes > Gemmatimonadales > JACORV01 > JACORV01. Next base: position 14,015 of record JBGPHD010000020.1, on the reverse strand, counting down.
CTGCCCCGCAACCGGCCGCGGAGGAAGTTGACCGCGACGGCGGGGACCAAGGTCTCCCGAAGCTGCGTGTCCGCCACGATGGGGGAGCCGATGTCGCGCCAGACGAAGGAAACGTCGAATCGCGCGCTGAGCGCGACCCGGGCGCCGATGTCCCACGCGGAGGCGCGCGCGTCCCCACGGTACCAGTGCTTGGCGACGCCCGCGGAGAAGACGGGGTCGCCCAGGCCCAGGCCGAGCGCGTAGACATCGGCGGCACGCTCGGGGAGCGCCGCGCTCTTCGCGAGGCGGTCGCGGCTCCAGCCGAAGGCGAGGTTGCGGCTCGCCAGGAGCGCGCCGAACTGGCTGACGCGCGTGGACCCCGGGGTACGTTCCATCGCCAGGTCCACGCCGAGGCTGGCCTCGGCGCGCCGGGCCAGGCCGGCCGGGTTCACCCACAGCGCACGGCCGTCGGAGGCGTCGATCGTCATGAGATACCCGGCGGGCTGCGCCGGGAAGAACTGCGCGGCGGCGGCCCCGGGGAGGGCCACCGCCGCGAGGATGAGCCAGGCGGCGCGCCCGAGCGCCCGCCCCGGCGTCATGGAAGTCGTGTCAGGCTCGAGTGCTGTGTGCGATGGACGGTGACCTGCATCCCGGCCGAGGCGACGTTCACGTTCACCTCCGCGGTGTCGCCAACGACGCTGCCGAGGTAGACGCCAGCCGCCGACACGAAGTGCTCGGCCTGGTTGTGCCCGGCGCCGGTCAGCTGGAACGTCTGGCCCTGGGCCTGCCCCGTCCCGGCCATCGTATAGGTGCTGGTCGTGCTGAGATGCAGCGCGCGCACGCCGTCGTGATCCTCCCAGCCCACCACGCGGTGCTGGCGTTGCGACGTGATCGTCAGCGTGGCGTCAGGCGCCGGCACCTGCCGCGTGACGGTGTCGGTCCAGGTGGCCCCGGCGGTGATGGCCCCGGAAGGAAGGCGGGGCAGGAGCTCGCGCAGGCCATCGGCGATCTGCAGCATGGCTATCGTCGTATCGGCCGACGCCATCGAGATGTTCTGTCCGGTGGGTGAGAAGACGAGGTTCACGGTCCGGCCGCGAACGCTGCCCACCACGGCACCGGGTGTGGTCGTCGACATGGAGTCCACGGTGACAGTGACGCCGAGGTTCGCGCCGGCCGGGCTCATGGCCGTCGAGAAGTAGACGTCCGTGTCGAAGGTCTGTGACTGCCCCATCAGATCCTGCGAGAGCGCGGTGACCTCGTGGTAGCGTCCCGGTCCGGCGGTGTAGTGGAGCACCGAGGGTTCGCGGGTCACCGCCGCCGCCGGCCGTGCGGGAGCGGGAGCGGTCGCGGAGGGCGATGCGGCGTGTCCCGCGCAGGCGGCGAGGAGGCCGGCGAGCAGGAGGTGCGGACGGCGCTTCAAGGGATGTCTCCTCCAAGGCGAAGGACGCCGGCGGCGCTTGCGACAGCGCCGCGAAGCGGATCCTCCCGCGTCGCGGCGCCGAAGGCGGAGCCGTAAGCCGAGTTCTGTTCGGCCCGAAGGCCGGACGGTCATCTCTCTGGGATGGCGGTCGCCCGCCACCTCAAGCAGCCTACCCGCGGCTCACCGAGCTTCCGGTGTGGTCGGTCCGGGCCGGACCTCGCCGCCTATTTGGCCTTGCTCCGGCTGGGGGTTGCCGTGCCACGTCCGTTACCGGACGCGCGGTGGGCTCTTACCCCACCGTTTCACCCTTACCTGCCTTGCGGCAGGCGGTCTGTTCTCTGTGGCCCTGTCCGTCGCCTCGCGGCGCCCAGGCGTTACCTGGCAGCCTGCCCTGGGAGCTCGGACTTTCCTCGGGTCCCGAAGGGCCCGCGACCGCCGCGCTCCGCCATGACAATATAGCTGGCGGCGGCGCGCGGGCCCAAACGGGCGGCCGGCGTCCGCTAGATCCTGAGGAAGCACCACTCGCGCGTCAGCGGCGTCCGGTTCATCTGGGTCGCGCCGCCGGCCGTGATCAGGATGTTGTTCGAGTGGTTGTAGCCGTACCCGCCCTGGGGGTTGTAGAGCCCCGGCTCGTTCGAGAACATCATCCCTTCCTGGATCACCGTGGGGTCGCCGAGGGAGAGGTACGGAGGCTGATGGCCCTCCATCCCCGCCCCGTGAGCGGGACGGTGATAGACGTACTGCTCCATGCCGGCGCGCCGCGCGATCTCGAGCACCCGGCTCGCCACCTCGCGGCACTCGATGCCGGGCCGCGATTGCTCCCGCTGCGCGATGGTCATCTCGGTGTGCACGTCCCACATCCGCTGCTGCTCCGGGGTCGCCGGCAGCACCTGGCACGCGCGATACCCTTCGCCGCCGTACCCGCCGACCCGGACCATCACGCCGGAGAACTGGATCGCGTGGCCCCGCTGGATGCGGGCCATGAAGAACTGGTTGGGGTGCGGGTAGGCCGTGCCGACCCCGGTGCGGCACCCGCAGGAGATGGAGACGCCGGCGGCGCTGAAGGGCCGCCCGTCGTGCGGGATGTTGGCCAGGACCATCTCGGTGCCGAAGCGCACGGCCTCATGGCCCACCTCGAAGTCGGTGGCCCGCGTGCCGTGACGGAGGACGTAGTCGCGGCAGAAGGCCAGCATGCGGTCGGCGTAGTCGATCGCCCGCTGGGTGAGCGCGATCTCCTCCGGCGTCTTGACCATCCGCATGCCGAGCGTGATCTGCGGGGCCGGGGTGAACCGCGCGGAAGGGAGCGTCTCCTGGAACGCGCGCGCCTGCGTGGGCGGGGGCTCCCAGTCGAGGCCGATGCTCCGGCTGCCGAAGCCGCGGCGGTCGAGGCCGCGCAACATCCAGGTCCAGAGGTTGGTGGTCCCGCTCGGGCCCAGCACGCTCGCGGTGCGCGGGTCGGCGTTGGTCTCGGCCTGCGGGTAGTCGAAGTAGAACTCCGCGTCCCGGAGCCACCAGGTGGCGACGAGGTCGCGGTCGAGCCCCGGTACGAACAGGGTCGGCTCACCCTCGCGCGGGACGAAGAGCGCCTCGGGCCGCTCCGTGGTGGTGTGGAAGTAGCCGGAGACGTACACGATGTTCCACGGGTCGCGCAGCAGGATGCCGTCGAGCCCCTGCTCGCCGAGCTTGGCCTGGAGCCGCGCGACGCACGCGCGGTACCACGCGATGGGGAGCCGGTCGGGCGCGTCCGTGAGGCCGGTCGCGGGATCGGTGGCGGGCCGGCGCCACCAGTCCGGCACGGCGCCGATGGCGTCGCGCGCGGGGAGGAGCGCGGCGGCCGCGCCGGCCAGGGTGGTGCGGGCAAGGAAGTCTCGGCGGGTCGTGGTCATCGTCGTCTCTCCAGGCGGTTGGATCGGCGGTGCCTCAAGTGTCGCGGGTGATTCTCGTCAGGCGCGGCTGGTCTCCGAGGCCGGCGGTGAGCCGCTCCTGCATCCGCCGGCGCTCTCCGCTGGTGAGCATCTCGGCCATGACGAAGACGCGCACCAACTCCGCCGCGAAGAGATAGGGACCGCCGTCGTCGCGCAAGAACCCCGCGCGCTCGAGCTCGTGCAGGCGCGTTTCCACGTCCGCCTCGCTGGTCTCGAGGAGGCGCGCCACCGCGGCCGGCTCCACGCGTGGTCCGGCGACCGCGGCGGCCACGAGCGCGGCGCGCGGCAGCGGTCCGAGCGCGGAGATGCGCAGGGTGAGCGCGGCGATGACGGCGCCCGGGACCGGGAACGGCAGCGGATGCGCGGTGGTCGCGCCGGCGGCGGGCCAGAGCATCGCGCCGGCGCCTTCGCCCCCGAGCGCGCGCAGGATCTCGACGACGAAGAAGGGGACGCCGCCCGCCTCCTTTCGCAACCGCCGCACCAGCCGGGCCCGTTCGTCGTCCCCGTACGCGGGAAGGAGCGCCAGTGTCAGCTCGGCCACTTCCTCGTCGGAGAGCGGGGCCGCCGCGACCTCGCAGCCGGGCACGTCGTGGCCGATGCGCCCGCGCAGGGTGGTGAGCTCCGGCGGTACGGCGCCGTCGGTGCGGGCGGCGAGGAGCAAGGTGACCGGAGCGAGTTCCGCGGCGCGCAACAGCGCGGCGAGCGCATCGAGCGAGAGGGGGTCGGCGAGGTGAGCGTCGTCGAGGGCGACGATCACGGGACCCTCTTCTTCCGCGACGGCGCGGATCGCCTCGCCGACCGCCCGTCCCAGCGCCGCGGCGCCGTCGGCGGGACGGGGGGCCGCGCCGGGATACCGGCGCGCGATCTCCGGATCCAGCGCGGCGAGCACCGCGAGGGCGTCGGGTGGGGCCGCGGCGAGCCCGGTCGCCTCCGCGAGTCCCCGCCGGACGAGGGCGCCGAGCGCGGAGCCCGGAGCCGTGGTGTCGGCGGCCACGCAGGTCACCTGGAGGAGCCGCGCGCCCTCGAGCCGCCGGCGCTCGGCCACTTCGCGGAGGAGCCGGCTCTTGCCGGAGCCCGGTCCGCCGCCCACCAGCACGACCGTCGCGCGTGGCGGCTCGGTGGGCGCGAGCCTGGCGGCGAGCGCCGCGAGCACCCGCTCCCGGCCGCAGAGGGGCGGCGTCGCGATCGGTGCCGGCCGGTCCTTCTGGGGTTCCGCGCGATGGCGTCCCCCCGCCCGGATGCGTTCCGCCACGGCCGCGAGGTCCGCCGCGGGCGCCGCATCGTGCGCGGCACGGAGCGCGGCCGCGTAGGCGTCGAAGCGGGCCAGCGCCCCCGGCGCCGCGCCGGCCAGGGCCTCGGCGAGCATGGCGACCTTGAGCGCGGCTTCCGCCGAGGGGTCGGCGGCGAGCACGCGCGCGGCGAGGGCGAGCGCCTCGGAGTGCCGGCCCACCCGCATCAGGCGGTCCGCCTCCGCGGTCAGCGCGTCGCGGAACGCGCCGCGCCACCGCGCCCGCTCGGCGGCGAGCCAGTCCTCGAAGAGCGTGGCGTCCGGGATCCCGAACCCCTCCAGGAAGTCCCCGCGCCAGAGGCGCGCCAGGCGGGCCGTGTCCCGCGCGGCGAGCGCGGCCTCGACGTCGGCCCAGTCGGCGTCGAGCCGGGCGAGGTCGAGGGCGACCGTGTCCCCCCGGGTCTCCAGCGCGTCATCGCCTAACGTCTTTCGGATGGCGCGGCACGCCTCGTTCAGGCTGTGGCGGGCCTTGGCCTCGTCCTTCTCCGGCCAGAGCAGGCCGACGAGGTGGTCGCGCCGGCGGGCGCCGCCGGGCGAGCGCGCGAGGTAGACGAGGAGGGCGAGGTGCTTGCGCCAGGTGAGCTCGGCGGGCGCGGGGCCGCCCTCCATGGTGAGCTGCGGCGGGCCGAAAGCGGCGAGCGCGAGGTTCATGGTGCCGTCGCGGTGATGGCGCGGTGACCCCGGCCGCTACGTTGTCTCGCGGAACCCGGAACGGGGAGGGTGCGATGGGGGTGGGGATGGCGACGGTGGCGACGGTCCTGATGCCCGCGGAGCGCTCGCGCGTTGAGGCGGCGCTCGACGGGTCTTTCCTCACCCTGCACGGGGATTCGCTCGACGAAGCGGCGCGCCAGGCGCGCAGTCGGCGGGTGGACGCGGTGTTCCTCTCCGTGCATCGCTGCGCCGAGGTGGACCTGCCGCGGGTGGCGCGATTCGTCCGGGAGTTCCCGCACGTCCCGGCCGTGGCGCTCGTCTCGCACCCGGACCACGACGTCAACGACCGCATCCTGCAGCTCGGGGCGCAGGGCGTACGGGCCGTGGTGGACGTCTCGGTGCCGGCGGGCTGGCACCGCCTGCGCGCCGTGCTCCGCGAGCCGAGCTCGCCGGTCGTGGCGGCCGTGATGGCGGAGCTCGACCTCGACCTGCGCGAGGCGCCGCCGGATTGCCGCCTCTTCTTCGAGGTGGTGGTGCGGCGCGCCCCGGAGACCCGGACCGTGTGGCAGCTGGCCGACAGGCTGGAGGCGGTCCCGAGCTCGCTCATGTCCAGGTTCCATCGCGCCCAGCTGCCCTCGCCCAAGGTGTACCTGGCGCACGCCCGCCTGCTGCATGCCGCGCACCTCTTCAAGGGCGGCGGCCTCAGCATCGCCGACGTGGCGCACCGGCTCGAGTACTCGTCGCCGCAGAGTTTCGGGCGGCACCTGCGCGCGCTGCTGGGCGTCACCGCCGGCGAATTCCGGCGCCGTCTCCCCTTCGAGGCGGCGGTGCGCCGGTTCCGTCAGGCATTCATCACCCCGTATCGGGACCGGTTGCTCGCGTTCCATCCATTGGGAACGTGGCCCGGGGATCACGGACAAACCGCGGCGTGAGCCGCCGGCCCCGGCGGGGTGAATGACGTTCAGGGACGCGGCACGGTGACGTATTCCGCCGTGTCGTGCACCCGCCCGATGACGGAGAAGCGCACCACGGACCCGCGCAGGCGCTCCGAGACCTCGGCGAGCTGCTGCGACATCGCGGCCAGCCGTTGCAGCGCCACGTGCTGCTCGGTGGCCGAGCCGGCGGCCTCCGCCGCGGCCTGAGCGGACGTCGACGCCAGTGCCTCGACCTTCTCCATGGCACCGAGGAGCGCGGTCATGCCCACGGCCTGCTGGTTCGATGTCGCCGCGGTCTGGTCCACCAGGGCGGACAGTGACGCGATGCCGGCCAGCACGTCGCGCTGCGCCTGATCGGCCTGCTCGGCCACCACCCCCACGTCGCGGACCTTGGCCTCGCCGGCCTGCATGGTGTCCACCGCGGCCGCGACCCCCTCCCGCACCTCCTCGATGGTGCCCGCTACCTCCTTCGCCGCGCGGGCCGCCTCTTCGGCGAGCTTCCGCACCTCGACCGCGACCACCGCGAACCCGCGTCCGTGCTCGCCGGCCCGCGCCGCCTCGATGGCCGCGTTCAGCGCCAGCAGGTTGGTCTGCCGCGCGATGCGCGCGATCGTCTTGGCGAGCCCGCCGATGCGCTCCGACAGCGGGGCCAGCGCCGAGACGGCGGCGCCGCCGCGGCGGACCTCGTCGCCGATCGAGACCAGCGTCGAGCCCGCGCGGCCGATCCGCTCGCGCCCCGCCTCGGCGGCCTCGACCAGGGCCCGCGCCTCTTCCGCCATGCGGGCGGCGCGCGCGTTCAGGGCCGCCGCGTCCGCCGTCGTGCGCTCGGTGCGCTCGCCGCTCTTGGAGGCGATGGACCGCTGATCGCGCAGCTGCGCCGCGAGGCGCGCCGCGCTCCCGCCCACCGACGCGCTGGTCCGCCCGAGGTCATCGGTGGAGGTCGCCAAGACGTCGGCGTACGTCGCGACCTCGTCCGCTTCCCGCTGCACGCTGGAGATCGTCTCGGCGGTGCCGGCGACGAGACGGTTGAACGAACGCTCCAGCATGCCGAGCTCGTCGGCGGCCGTGCCGGGGGCGCGCACGGCGAGGTCGCCCTGCTCCGCCTCCTCCATGGTGCGCCGCATCGTGCGCAGCCGGAACGCGAGGGCCGCGGGAACGCGGAAGAGCAGCATCGCGGCAGCGAGGATCAGGATGGCGTCGAGGTAGGCGCTCGCGGGAAGGTCGAGCACCGAGACGATCCCGTGCGGCGGCTCGTACCAGCGCGCGTGGAGCACGCGCGCCGCGAGATAGAGCGCTGCGGAGCCCGCGGCGAGGACCGCCGTGGCGCGGCGGCCCCAGTCGAACGCGTACGGCCCGATCGCGAGGATGTAGAGGAGCGCCGCGCCGGAGAGGCCGGTGTACAGGATGACCAGCGTCACCAGCACGAGGTCGAAGCCCGCCGCCGCGCGGGTGAGCGGGCGCCGTGCCCGGGCGAGCCGCGCGACCGGCGGGAGCGCGGCGTTGAGCGCCAGCGCGAGCGCGGCGGTGATGATGATCGTGCGGGGCGGCGCGTTGGCGAGGCCGATGGCGTAGAGGAGCAGGGCGGCCAACGCGCCGAGCGGGATGCCGAACCAGCGGCGGCGGCACCCCCGGCGGAGGGCGCTCTCCTCGGGCGGCGTCGGGGCGGGGGCGGCGGGAGGCGTCATGCGGGGGCCAGCAGCTCGCCTAACGCGACGAGTGCGTGGACCGGGGCGTCCGCGGCGATCGCCTCGGCGCCGCCCTCCCCGCGATCCACCACGGCGAGGACGCCGACCACGGTGCCGCCCTCCTCGCGCACGGCGCGGATCGCCTCGCGCGCCGAGCCGCCGGTGGTGATCACGTCCTCGACCACGATCACCCGCGACCCGGCCGCGAAGCATCCCTCGATCCTCCGGCCGGCGCCGTGCGCCTTGGCGGTCTTGCGGACGGTGAAGCCATGGATCTCGGGAGGATCGGCGTGGGAGGCCGCGGCGATGGCGTAGGCGACGGGGTCGGCGCCGAGGGTCATGCCGCCCACGGCATCGGCGCGCCAGCCGAGCCGCCGCAGGGCGGCCAGGCCGAGCTGGCCGATGAGGGCGAGTCCTTCGGCGTGCATGGTGGTGCGGCGGCAGTCCACGTAGTGCGGCGAGCGGAGGCCCGACGTGAGGACGAAGTCGCCATGGAGCACCGAGCGGTCACGCAGCAGGGCGACCAGGCGTTCCCGCCGGGACGAGGCGTCGCGGGTCACCGCCTCAGCGGCTGCCGCCGAACATCCCCTTCAGCGAGCCGAGCAATCCGCCCCTCGCCGCGGACAAGGGCTGCGTCGCGGCGGACGAGAACTCGTTCGCGAACGCGAGGACGGAAGCCTGACGCTTCGCCGGCTCGCGCTGGAGGCCCTTCATCACGACATCCTCGACGGCGCGCGGGAAGACCAGGTCGCGCCGGGCCGCGGAGAGCGCGACGGGCGGCTGCGTCAGGAGCTGGTGGAAGAGCTCGCGCGGCGACTTGGCCACGTAGGGGAGGCTGGTGGTGAGCGCGAAATACGTGATCGTCGCGAGCGAGTAGATATCCGCCCCCTCGCCGACCAGCTCGCCGGAGAGCGCTTCGGGCGCGACGTACTGGAGCGTCCCCACGAAGAAGCCGGTCCGCGTCAGCCGCTCCTCCGCCTTGAGCTCGGCGTCCCGCGCGATGCCGAAGTCGAGCAGGCGCGCGCGCTGGGTCCGGGGATCGTAGATCACGTTCTCGGGCTTGAGGTCCCGGTGGATGATCCCCGCGTCATGCGCGGCCTGGAGCGCCTCGCCGATCTGCTGGATGATCGTGGCGGCGAGCGGGAGCGCCAGCGGGCCGGAGCGGCGCACGAACTTGGCGAGGATCTCCCCGTCCGCCCACTCCAGCGCGAGGTAGTGCAGCGCACCCTCGGCTTCGCCGAAGCCGTAGGTCTGCACCACGCCGGCGTGCTTGACCCGCGCGCCGTAGGCGGCTTCGCGCAGGAAGCGCTGCACGGCGGTGCGGTCGGCGCGGAGCTTGGCGCGCAGGACCTTCACCGCGCACACGCCGCGCTCGGGGTGCTGGGCCCGGTAGACCGTGGCCGTTCCCCCCTCGCCGACGCGTTCCAGCAGTTGATAGCCCGCGACCGAGGCGCCCGTGAGATCTTCGGATTGCATTGAGATGCGTGAAGCTACCGTGGGCCGACGGAGGCGGCAAGTGAAGGCGGGATAGTGCCTTGACTCCATCGGCCGCGGGCCCGTAGCTTGCGTGACCACCCCGCTGTCCCGTCACCGCGAGGCTCGCACGCGCCGGTTCATTCTGACCGTCTTCACAGGGCTGTCCGTGACATCGCTCGCCGCGTGCGGCGCCTGGCAACGGGTCGGCACGCCCGAGACGGCGCCGCAGCCGCAGGAGCGCCTGCCGGAGATCTTCGATCCGTTCGGCGTGTACCGGCAGATGGGGCTGATGGCGGAGCCGGGTCCGATCCCGTTCGTCGGCACGGTGCGCGTGCTGGGCGGTCCCGCCGACTCCCTGCTCGTCGTGGTGGCCCTCTCGCTCCAGAATCGCGGGCTCAGCTTCCACCGGGACGGCGACGCGTTCGTCGCCGAGTACCGCGTCGAGCTCACCTTCCGGCAGGGCATGGCGGTGGCCCGGCAGGTGATGAGCGACGAGCGGATCCGCGTCAGCACCTTCCGCGAGACCCAGCGGTCGGACGAGAGCGTCATCTTCCAGAAGTTCGTGAAGCTCGCCGCCGGCCAGTACGGGTTCGATCTGGCGGTCCGCGACCGCAACGGCCCTAACGCCAGCCACTTCGAGCAGTTGCTCACCGTCCCGCGGCTCGCCGCGCCGGCGGTGACCACGCCGCTCGCCGTGTACCAGGCGCGGCCCCGCGCGTCGCTCGCGGCGGACCTCGACCTCATCGCGAACCCGCGCAGCACCGCCGAGTACGGCCACGACTCGCTCCAGTTCTACCTCGAGGCCTACGACCTGCCGGCGGGCACCGTGATCACGTACAGCGCGATCGAGAGCGGCGGGCACCTGGCCTGGACCGACAGCACCCGCGTGGCGGCCGCGCAGCCGGTCGTGGCGACCCTGTTTACGATCCCGCCGGGCCGGCTGTCGATCGGGCGCTACGAGCTGCGGGTCACGCTCGGCGGCAGCACCCTCGCCTCCACGCCGTTCCTGGTCTCGTTCTCGGACCGGTGGGTCCTCGGCAACCTCAACGACGTGATCTCGCTGTTGCGGTATTTCTCGTCCCCGGACAGCCTGCGCGCGCTCCGCGACACGCCGCCGGAGGAGCAGGCCGCCGCCTGGCAGCGGTTCTGGCGTTCGACGGACCCCAATCCGGCCACGCCGGAGAACGAAGCGCTCGACCAGTACTTCGCGCGGGTGCAGTCGGCCAACGAGCAGTTCCGCGAAGAGGGCATGCCGGGGTGGCTCACCGACCGGGGCGAGGTCTTCATCGGACTGGGCGAGCCGGACGACGTGGTGGACCGGCGGTCGGAGTTGCAGGGCCGGACCCGGGTGGTCTATTGGGTCTACACCGAACTTCATCTGACGCTGAGCTTCATCGATGACGCCGGTTTCGGCCGCTACCGCCTCGATCCCCGCTCGCGGGCGGAGTACCTTCGCACCCTCAGCCGCGTCCGCGGCGGGGCGTGACCGCGCCCGCGCGGCGCGAGTCGTGGCGCCGCGTCCTGCACCTGGCTTCCGGCGGCCTCGGACTCGCCGCGCCTCTCCTGCCCCCCAGACTCGCTGGTCTCGGCTTCCTCGCGCTGGTCGTGCTGGCGCTCGGGCTCGAGCTGGCGCGCGGGTGGGTGCCCGCGGTGCACGCGTACCTCGAGCGTCACCTGGGCGGCCTCTTCCGGCCCGGAGAGACGGGCCGCGTGAGTGGCGCCGCCACCCTGGCCCTGGGGTACGCGCTCGCGTGGTGGCTCTTCGCCCCGGGCGTCGCGTCGCGCGCGATCGTGGTGACGGCGGTGGCCGACCCGGCCGGTGCCGTGGTGGGACGGCGGCTCCACCCCGGGGCCGGCGGCAAGACCCTGGCCGGCTCCGCCGCGGTGCTCCTCGCCGCCCTGGCGGGCCTGCTCGCGATGGGCACCTCGCCCCTGCCCGCGGTGCTCGCGGCGGGCGCCGCCGCTCTGGCCGAGCGCGCGCCGTGGCCGGCCGCCGACAACGTGGCCGTTCCCCTGCTCACCGCGGCGGCCTTGTGGGTGCTGTCGTGAACGCGCGCGCGCGGGCCCGCTGATGGCGGAACGCCGGCGTCTCTTCCTGGTCGACGGCTACGCGCTCATCTACCGCGCGTTCTTCGCCATGCTGTCGCGTCCCCTCACCACCAGCCGCGGCGAGAACACCTCGGTGGCGTGGGGCGTCACGAACTTCCTCCTCCGCCTGCGCGACAAGCACCGGCCCGACTACGTGGCCTGGGTGCACGACGCGGGCACCAGTTTCCGGCATCAGACCTTCGCCGAGTACAAGGCCACCCGCGAGAAGCTCGACGCGGAGCTCCAGCAGGACTTCGACCGGTCCATCACGCGTGTCGAGGCCCTGCTCTCCGCGTTCCGGGTGCCGCTGGTGGCGGTGGACGGCTACGAGGCCGACGACGTCATCGCCACGCTGGCCGAGCGCGGCGCGCGCGAGGGCCTCGACATCGTCATCGTGTCCGGGGACAAGGACTTCTACCAGCTGATCGCGGAGCGCGTGAGCCTCCTCAACCCGGGCCGCGGCGGGCCCCCCGCGGTCGAGGAGCAGCACGTCACCACGGCGAACGCGTCGGAGCGGCTGGGCGTCCCGCCGGAGCGGACCGTGGACTTCCTCGCCCTGGTGGGCGACACGGCGGACAACATCCCCGGGGTGACCGGCGTCGGCGAGAAGACCGCGCAGAAACTGCTCGCCGAGTACGGCACGCTCGACGAGGTACTGGCGCACGCCTCCGCCATCCCGGCCAAGCGGGTGCGGGAGTCGCTGGAGCGCGAGGCGGCCTTGGCGCGGCTCTCGCGCGAGCTGGTGACGCTCCACCGGGACGTCCCTGTCGCGCTCGACCTCGGCCTGTTCGCGGTGCACGAGCCCGACTGGCCGGGACTCCTCGCGCTGATGAGCGAGCTGGAGTTCCACACCCTGGTGAGGTCGTTAGGCTCACGGGTCGATGCCGCGGCGGCCGCGCGGGCGGGCACCGGGCGCCCGCCGGTCCCGGCGGGCGTGGCGACGGCCGTGGCGCCCGCCCCTCCGCCCGTCGCCGATACGCCGGCCTTGGTGGCCGACGTGGTGCGCCGCGTGCGCGAGGCCGGGGTCTGCGGGCTCGACGTGCGCGCGGACGGCACGGACCCGATGCGCGCGAGCTTGGTGGGTCTCTCGCTCGCCGCGGCACCGGACGCCGCCTGGTATCTCCCGCTCGGCCATCACTCGCCCGGCGACGTGTTCGAGAAGGCCGAGGTGCGGAACCTCCCGCCCCTCACCGACGCGGCGCTCGCGCCCCTCGCCGAACTGCTCGCGGATCCCGCCGTGCCCAAGGTGGGCCACGACCTCAAGCCTGCCGTCCTCCTGCTGCGGCGCGCGGGGGTCGTCCTCGGCGGCGTGGCGTTCGACACCATGATCGCGAGCTTCACGATCGATCCGGGCAAGCGCTCGCACGCCCTCGACGCCCTCGCCCTCGAGCACTTCGGCACCCGCCTCAAGGCTCCGGAGGAGCTGACCGGGAAGGGGAAGACGGCCCGGCCCTTCGCCGAGGTGCCGGTGGGCGAGGCCGCGGCGTTCAGCGCCGCCCTGGCGGACCACGCGCTACGCCTGCGCACGCTCTTCGAGCCCGAGCTGGCGGACCACCACCTCACCCGGCTCCTCCACGACGTCGAGATGCCGCTGATCGGCGTCCTTGCGGACATGGAGTGGGAGGGGATCGCGGTGGATCTCGCGGTGTTCGAGCGCCTGACGTCGGAGTTCCGGGAGGAGCTCCGCGGCCTCGAGCGCGCGATCATCGACGCGTCGGGGACCGACTTCAACCTCCAGTCGACGCCGCAGCTCCGGCACATCCTCTTCGAGAAGCTCCAGCTCCCGGTCCTCAAGAAGACCAAGACCGGCGCCTCCACCGACGCCGAGGTGCTGGAGGAGCTGGCCGCGATGGGGCACGAGGTGCCGCGGCTCCTGCTCGACTACCGCGAGGTCTCGAAGCTGCTCTCCACGTATCTCGAAGCGCTCCCCGCCACGGTGAACCCGCGCACCGGCCGCATCCACACTTCCTTCAACCAGATCGGCGCGGCCACCGGGCGTCTCTCCTCCAACGACCCCAACCTCCAGAACATCCCGGTCCGCACCGCGCGCGGCGAGGCGATCCGACGCGGCTTCGTCCCGCGAAAGGGGTGCCGCTTCGTGGTCGCCGACTACTCCCAGATCGAGCTCCGGCTCCTCGCCCACCTCTCGGGCGACCCCGGGTTCGTGGCGGCGTTCGAGGCTGGCGGCGACATCCACCGCCAGACCGCGGCGGTGATCTTCGGGGTGAAGGTGGAGGATGTCACCGGCGAGCAGCGGGCCCGCGCCAAGACCATCAACTTCGCCACCATCTACGGCCAGGGGCCGCACGCGCTGGCGCGGTCTCTTGGCATCCCGTACGACGAGGCGAAGCGGTTCATCGCGGAGTACTTCGCCCGCTTCGCCGGGGTGCGGCGCTTCCTCGACGAGACGGTGGCGACGGCGCGCGAGAAGGGCTACGTCGAGACGATCTTCGGCCGGCGCCGCTACATCCCGGAGCTCAAGGACAAGAGCCACAACATCCGGGCCTTCGGCGAGCGCACCGCGACCAATTCCCCGCTCCAGGGCTCGGCGGCGGACCTCATCAAGAT
>JBGPHD010000019.1:0-29444 GCA_041484135.1 Gemmatimonadota bacterium | reverse complement strand
GGACCCAGCCGTCCTTCGTCTCTTTCGCGGTGGTGATCATGCCGGAGGGATTGGACCCGTAGTCAGGCTCGGTCAGCCCGAAGCAGCCGATCTGCTTGCCGGAGGCGAGTTGCGGGAGCCAGTGCTTCTTCTGCTCCTCCGAGCCGAAGGCGTAGATGGGGTACATCACCAGCGCGCCCTGCACCGACGCGAACGACCGCACCCCCGAGTCGCCGCGCTCCAGCTCCTGCATGATCAGCCCGTACGCGACGTTGTTGAGGCCGGCGCAGCCGTACTCCTCGGGGAGATTCGCGCCGAAAAAGCCCAGCTCCGCCATCTCCGGGATGAGCGCCTTGGGGAACTTCCCCTCGATGTAGTGCTCGTTGATCACCGGCATCAGCTTGTCGTCCACCCACTGCCGGACGGTGTCGCGGATGGCGCGCTCCTCCTCGGAGAGGAGCGAGTCGGTGTCGTAGAAGTCCACGCCTTCGAAACGCGGGGCCATGTCTCGCCTTGAGTTCGATGTCAGTCGGTGCGGGCCGCGCGCCCCCGGCTCCGGGGCGCGCGCACCGTGCGCCGGGCGGAGGGGGTGACGCCGACCGCCTCCGCCTTGCGGCGGAAGAGGGGCCCGTGGTCCACGTCGTGCCCGTTCTCGTGCTGCCAGAGATGGACCATCTCATGCAGCAGGGTCTGTGCCGCCTCGTCCCAGCCGTGCGCCTCGATGTGGCGGCGGCTGATGGTGAGCTCGTAGGGCCGGCCGGTGCCGTGCCGGAGGCTCAACTGGCCGAGGCGCGCGCGCATCCGGCCCGACAGGTGGATCGGCAGTTCCGGGAGCGCGCCGCCGAAATGTCGCTCGTTGTAGTCCGCGAAGAGGCGGCGCAGCCGCACCAGCTTGAAGAGGTCGCCGGGCCGGGCCCGGTCCACCGCGCGCTGCCGGAGCGGCGGTGTGGCGGCACTCGGCTCGGGGCGGAACGACAGGATCTCGTGCTCGGCGGCCCGGCGCATCGCGCGGCGGGTGCCGGACTTGAGGAACCGCACCACCGCTTTCAGCACGCGGTCGGGGGCCAGCGCGTAGCCGCGATGGATGCTCAGCATGCCTCGCGGGGACAAGCTCACCATCACGGTGCGATTGTCGGTGACGCGTACGCCGCGCAGGCCTGACAAGCCGAGCCGCTCGAGCCGCCGCGCGAGCAGGACCTCCTCAGGCAAGGTGAGCCGGATGTCACCTAACGTGGCGCGCCCCGACGGCGTCGCGCCGCGCCGGTCGCCGGCGCCCGGCGCGCCGGCCTCGTTCTCCTTCGTCCGCCACCGCGTGCTGAGCCTACCGGGCAAAGTCCTCTCCCTCCGCAAGACCGAACGTTCTCTTGGCCGCGTCGAACCGGTGGATCTCGACCCGGACCGAGGTGGGGGTGACACGCACGATGTTGAAGCTGGAGGGCCGCTTCCCGCGCGAGCGGGTCGAGATGGTGCCCGCCGTGGAGACCACGACCCGCCGTCCCCGCCGCTCGAACGCGCCGATCCCTTCCTCGTGATCGTGCCCACAGCACACGATGTCCGCGCCGCTCCGCGCGATGCCGTCGAGCGCGGCCTCGGGCCGGGCCAGCCCCCACCGCCGCGACAGGCGCCCCTTGAGGACGTTGTGGTGGAGCACGAGCACCCGGACCTTCCCCGGCGCGGCCGCCGCGAACGCGCGCCCCGCGCGGGCGACCTCGCTCGCGGGCAGGTGCCCCTTCACCGTGACGTCACGCGGGTTCCAGGTCAGCGAGCCCGGGTGCAGTCCGTGGGCCGACACGGTGCCGCAGATGACCGCGCCATCCACCGCCAGCACGGGCCCGAGATCGTCCGAAATGTAGCGCCGGTACTTGCGGTAGCGCGCGGCGCCGAGGAGCGGGATCCCGAACGGCTCGCGCCACCATTGGACGTCGTGATTCCCGGGCACCACGTGGACCGGCGCGAACGCTGACGCATAACGGATGAACGCCCGCGCGCGCTGGAACTCCCCCGCCCGCGCGCGCTGGCCGTGATCGCCGGAGATGATGATGGCCGTCGGGGAAAGACCGGGGAGGAGCGCCTCGACCGCTTCCACCTGCGCCAGGTCCGCGAGCCCGCCGAAGTGGATGTCGGAGAGGTGGACGAGCGTGGTCACCCGCGGCGTTCCCGCTGCGCGAGCGTCCGCTCCCTCATCCCTTCACCCGCTCGGCCACCGCCCTGGCGAACTCCATCGTAGTCGCCTTGCCGCCCAGGTCGGGCGTGCAGACGCCGTCGTCGCGGATCGTCTTCGCCACCGCGTCCTTCACGTCCCGCCCGATGTCCTGCTCGCCCAGATGCTCCAGCATCATGGCGGCCGAGAGGATGAGCGCCGACGGGTTGGCGAGCCCCTTCCCCGCGATGTCCGGGGCCGTGCCGTGCACCGCCTCGAAGATCGCGGCCTTGGTCCCGATGTTCGCGCTCGGCGCCAGGCCCAACCCACCGACCAGGCCCGCCATCTCGTCCGACAGGATGTCCCCGAACATGTTCGTCGTCACGAGCACGTCGAACTGGTTCGGGTTGATCACCAGCTGCATCGCCGCGTTGTCCACGATCCGGTCCTCGGAGGCGACCCGGCCCTCGTACTCCCGCGCGACCTCGCGGCCCACCTCGAGGAAGAGCCCGCTCACCATCTTGAGGATGTTGGCCTTGTGCACCATGGTGACCTTGGACCGGCCGTTGTGCAGCGCGTAGTCGAACGCGTAGCGCACGATGCGCTCGCACCCGTGCCGGGTCACGATGGCGAGCGATTCCGCCACCGCCTTCGGGTCTTCATCGACCTGCACGAAGTGCTCGACACCGGCGTAGAGGCCCTGGGTGTTCTCCCGCACCATGATGATGTCGATGTTGTCGTAGGAGCGGAACGGGATGATGGTCCGGGCCGGCCGGAGGTTGGCGTAAAGATCGAACTCCTTCCGGAGGGAGACGTTCACGGACCGGAACCCGCCGCCCACCGGCGTCGTGAGCGGACCCTTGAGCGCGACCTTGGTGGCCTTGATGGACTCGATCGCGGGATTGGGCAGCGCCCCGCCACTGCTTCGCCGCTCCACCGCGACCCCGCCGGCGGCCTGCCGGTCCCAGGCGAAGTCCACGCCCGTCGCGTCGAGCACCGCGAGGGTCGCGTCGGTGATCTCAGGGCCAACGCCGTCGCCAGGAATGAGCGTGACGCTGTAGGAATGCAGGGACGAGCCGGTGATGAGTGACGCACGCATCAGTGGATCCCTCCGACGGCCGCGCCCGCCGCGCTCGCCAGCGCCGCCTCCGCGGTGGGTGACGCCCCACCGACGCTGCGGCCGCGCCAGAGCACCTCGCCGGTGCGCGCGTCCACGATGACCAGCACGTACTCGGCGATGAGGGCGTCCGGATGGCCCGTGATGCGCACCGCCGCCGGGACGATCGCCATCCGCGCGCCCGTCATCGCGACCAGGGTCCGGATGCCCGCCCAAAGGGGGTCGGGCACCCGCATGATCCGCGGGCCGACCAGATAGACGGTGGGCAGGCGGTCCGGGTCCACGCCGAGAGTCGGCGAGCGGCGGGCCACCCGCCGCTGCTCGGCGAGCCCCATCCAATTGACCTCCCGCGCATC
Source organism: Gemmatimonadota bacterium (assembly GCA_041484135.1). Classification (GTDB taxonomy): domain Bacteria; phylum Gemmatimonadota; class Gemmatimonadetes; order Gemmatimonadales; family JACORV01; genus JACORV01. The sequence goes on along the minus strand of JBGPHD010000019.1, from coordinate 25,852 downwards.
CCGCCTCACGGCCGTGTCGAGCGCCGCGTTGGCCACCTCCAGGAGCGCCGTGCGCCGCGCGTTCACGGCGGGGAGGGGGTCCGCCGAGTCGCCCACCACCACGGCGCCGACGGCCATCAGGAGCGCGCTGGACCCCGCCAGGGAGCCTACCGGGAGGGCGCCGATGGGAATGGTGGCGAACGGGTCCTCGGGGGTCACGCGGGCGGCAGCGTGGCGCCCGCAGGCCGCGAGGGATGTTACCGCCATCATAATGACACTATTACGACACTTACTAGACATTGACGGCACCGTCGAGGGTGGGGACACCAGCGCGCGGCAAAGCTAACTGAGGGCCTGGCCCCCGTCTACGCGGACGATCTCCCCCGTGATGTGGCGGGCCGCGTCGCTGCACAGGAACACGATGAGCTGGGCGATGTCGTCCGGCTCGCCGAGGCGCCCGAGGGGCGTCTGACCACGGGCGCGCGCGATCAACTCGTCGGAGAGGTGCTGCGTCAGCTCGGTCTTCACGAAGCCGGGCGCGACCGCGTTGACGTTGACATTGGCTGGCCCGAGCTCGACCGCGGCCGCGTGGGTCAAGCCGATGAGCCCCGCCTTGGAGGCGGCGTAGTTCGCGACGCCGAAGCCGGGCTTCATGGCCATGATGGACGCGACGTTCACGATCTTCCCGTAATGCTGCGCGCGGAAGATCGGGGCCACCGAGCGGATCATGTGGAACGCGCCGGTGAGGTTGGTCTCCACCACGTCGCGCCAGGCGGTGGTGTCGGTCCGCCAGAGCGCCGCGTCGCGGGAGATGCCGGCGTTGTTGACGAGGATGTGGACGCCGCCCAGGGCGTTCTTCGCGGCCTGCACGAAGCGATCCACTTCCTCCAGGTTGCGCACGTCGCACCGGTCGCAGAAGACGGGGACGTTGAGGCTCTTGAGGACGGCCTCGGTCATGGCGGCTTGGACCGCGACGTCCCGGCCCGGCAGCTCCAGGTAGTTGAACGCGACGCCGCAGCCGCGGCGCGCGAGCTCGAGCGCCGTGGCCCGGCCGATGCCGGTGGCCGCGCCGGTGACGATCGCGCCCTTCCCGTGCAGGTCGAACTTCGACCCGGCGGGCTGCGGCTGCTCCTGGTGCGTGACCTCTTCGAGGAGCGCCGTGACGGCGTCCTGCTGGGGCTGTGGCTTTGGCACGGCGCGAACGTATCCCGCACCCACAGGGGCCGCAAGACCGGTCATTGACTCGCCGGAGACTCCAACGCTATGCTAGCGCGCAACATGCGACCGATCCTCTCGGGCCTCCTCTGGGCCGCCATCGCCGCGCTGGGCGCGGCGGGCTTCGGCGTGCTGGCGCTCTCGCGCGGCGAGACGATCAGCGCCGCGTGGATGCTCGTCGCCGGGGTGTGCACCTACGTGGTGGGGTATCGGTTCTATTCGCGGTTCCTCGCGGTGAAGGTCTTCGGCCTCGACGACCGCCGTGCCACGCCCGCCGAGCGGATCAACAACGGCCGCGACTTCGTGCCCACGACCAAGTGGGTGCTCTACGGACATCACTTCGCGGCCATCGCCGGCGCGGGACCGCTCATCGGCCCCATTCTCGCGGCGCAGTTCGGCTTCCTCCCGGGCACGCTCTGGCTGGTGGCCGGCGTGGTGCTGGGCGGCGCGGTGCAGGACTTCACCATCCTCTTCTGCTCGCTCCGCCGGGACGGCAAGTCGCTCGGCCAGATGGCCAAGGACGAGGTGAACACGGTGGCCGGCTACGCCGCCATGGTCGCGATCATCGCCATCATGATCATCCTCCTCGCGGTGCTGGCGCTGGTGGTGGTGAACGCGCTCAAGGCGAGCCCGTGGGGCCTCTTCACGATCGCGTGCACCATCCCCATCGCGCTCCTCATGGGCTGGTGGATGAAGAGCTTCCGCCCGGGCCGGGTGCTCGAGGCGTCGGCGTTAGGCATCGCGTTGCTGCTGCTGGCGCTGGCGGGCGGGCGCTGGGTCTCGCTCGATCCCACGTGGTCGCGCTGGTTCACGTGGAGCGGGCCCGCGCTCTCGTGGGCGCTCATCGTCTACGGCTTCGCCGCGTCGGTGCTGCCGGTGTGGCTGCTCCTCTCGCCGCGCGACTACCTCTCCACCTTCCTCAAGGTGGGGACGGTGCTGGTCCTCGGCGTGGCGATCCTGATCCTCTTGCCGCCGCTCCGGATGCCGGCGGTGACGCGGTTCGTGGACGGCACCGGGCCCGTCTTCGCGGGGAAGGTCTTCCCCTTCGCCTTCATCACCATCGCCTGCGGCGCCATCTCGGGGTTCCACGCGCTGGTGGCGAGCGGGACCACGCCCAAGATGCTGATGCGCGAATCGCACGCGCGGCTCATCGGCTACGGCGGGATGGTGACCGAGTCGTTCGTGGGGCTGATGGCGATGATCGCGGCCTGCACGCTGGAGCCGGGGGTCTACTTCGCGATGAACGTTCCTGCGGCCACGTTAGGTGCCACAGCGCAGAGCGCGGCGCACACCATCGCCGGGTGGGGCTTCACGGTGAGCCCGGAAACGCTCCAGGGGCTGGCGCACGAGATGGGGGAGACCACGCTCCTCTCGCGCACCGGCGGCGCGCCGAGCCTGGCGGTGGGGATGGCGTCCATCCTGGCCGGCGTCTTCAAGGGGCCGGGGCTGGCGCTGTGGTACCACTTCGCGATCATGTTCGAGGCGCTCTTCATCCTCACCACCGTGGACGCCGGCACGCGGGTGGGAAGGTTCATGCTCCAGGATCTCGGCGGCCACATCTGGAAGCCGTTCGGCAACATCTCCTCGTATCCCAGCATCGTGGTCTCGAGCGCGCTGATCGTGGCGGGGTGGGGGTACTTCCTCTATCAGGGCGTGGTGGATCCGTTAGGTGGCATCAACTCCCTGTGGCCCCTCTTCGGCATCGCCAACCAGCTGCTCGCGGCGGTGGCGCTGTGCGTGGGGACGACGGTGCTCATCAAGATGGACAAGGCGCGCTACGCGTGGGTGACGCTGATGCCGCTGGCGTGGCTCACCATCGTGACGATGACGGCGGGGGTCGAGAAGGTCTTCGCGGCGGATCCGAGACTCGGCTTCCTGTCGCACGCGCGGACGCTGGTGGATTCGACGAATCCGAACGCGGCAAGGATGATCCTGAACGACAGGCTGGACGCGGCGCTGGCACTGGCGTTCATGGCGGTGGTGGTCGTGGTGATCGTGGCGAGCGCGAGGGAGTGGTACATGGTGCTCAGCCGGAAGAAGGCGCCCGTGGTGAGTGAGAGTCCGTTCGTGGCGACCGCCTACGCGGCTGGAGACTGAGACAGTGATCGGGCGGGACGCGGCAGTAGTCGGCAGACGCGCAGACGCGCAGCGGTCGTCAGTCGGCGGTGTGCAGTCGCGCGTGCAATGGCTATTGAGGACGGTCCGTCAACTCGTCGGGGCACCGGACTACGAGCGCTACCTCGAGCATCAGGCGGGGTGCCATCCGGGGTGCGACCCGCTCGACCGCCGGGAGTACTACGCGGCCTTCGTCGGCTGGCGATTCGGGAGCGGCGCGAGCCGCTGCTGTTAGGCCAGCTGGTTCAGCGAGTGATCGCGGCCGCGACGGCGAGCGCCGAGCCCGCATCACCCGGTTGAGACGCGACGCGAAGCTGGGTGCTCACCCGACCCACGCCGACGCCCACCCAGAACGCGGAGCGCCCGACCCAGCCGCCGGCCGAGTAGAGGTCGCGCTCGCGGCCGATGCTGCCGCCGAGGGTGAGCGTGCGCGCCAGCTGGACCGTCAGGCTCGCCGAGATGCCGCTAGCATCGCGGGTCTGCCGCCACAAGCCGCCCAGCTCGGCGCCGAGACCGAGCGAGGTGGAGAGGAACCCGCCGGACCAGGTGCGCGCCAGGGCCGCGCGAAGTCTCCCACCCGCCATTGTGCCCGCATTGCCGCCCATGCCGCGTTCGAAGGTGCCGCCGAGCCGGAGCCCAAGCGGAAGGTCCGCCGCCCCGCCTAGCTTCGCGACCCACTGGTGCCGGCTCGCCCCCAAGAGTTCGTCGCGCTCGAGCCGCATGCCGGCGGAGGCCGTCACCGACCCGACCACTGGGAGGGCGGCGTCCACGGCGGCGGTGAGCGCCGTCGCCCGCAACTGATCGAGGGTGGGGTCCTGCGCGATGAGGTCCGGATCGAAGAGGTCGCTCACGGTGCTCTGGGCGATGGCGACCGACCAGAGGGGGCCCGCGTGGAACGCGGCTTGGGCGAGCAGCGTGCGCACCCCGCCGAACGCATTGCGCTCGAGACCCGCGACGATGCCCGTGGCGTGCGGGTCGGCGGCGGGGTTGGCCCAGAGGCCGGCCCAGCCGTGGAGCGCCAGCGCGCTCACGGGGTCGGGCGTGGTGGCCGGGGCGGAGGATTCCAGGGCCAGCAGGTGGCTGGACTGCGCGAAAGCCGAAGGCGCGCGGATGCCGAGCGCCGTGGCGGCGAGGAGCAGCGCGAGCGGTCGCACGCCTAACGGCGCGGCACGATCAGCCGCTGGGTCCCTCGGAACCCGCCCGCCGACATGACGGCGATGTAGACGCCGGGGAGCACAGGCCGGCCGTCGCGGTCGGTGCCGTCCCAGCCGATGACGTACTCGCCGGGGTCCACGGATTCGCGGACCAGCTCCCGCACCAGGGTGCCGTTGAGGGAGTAGACGCGGACCGTGAGGGGCGTGGCGGTGGTCGCGGCCGGTACACCGACGGCGAGGGCCATGAGGCCCCGGGCGCGCACCTCGGCCGAGAGCGTGCCGGGCTGCGCGGGGTCGCCGCGGAGTCCGCGCAGATCCTCTGCCACATCCACCCGGCGCGCCAGCGGGCCGACGTAGGCGCTGACGAGCTGGTTCAAGAAGAACGTGGTGGGCAGGCCGCCGGCGCCGCCGAGGCCGGGCAGGAGCGAGACCATGCGCGCCTCAGTCGGGCATATATCGCCCGGCGGCAACCAGCAATCCCCACCGGAGGACCGACCGGGGAAGAAGAACGAGGTGGTCACCACCTCTTTCTCGCACCACGCGGAGCCGTCGCACCCGTAGCCTGAAAGCGCGGTGATGCGGAAGCGGTACCAGCCCTCGGCCGCAGGTTCGCCGTTATCCTGGAGGCCGTTCCAGTCCTCGCTCACCCAGCCCGACGGGCGCAGGTCGCCGGCAAAGGTGGCGACCGCGGTTCCGGCGTCGTTCAGCATCGTGACGGTGACGTAGGCGTGGTCGGTCATCCACACCGCGACCGAGCCGCCCCAGCCGCCGCCCAGGGGCGCGTAGGGAGCCTGGAGGTCCACGCCGAGCCAGTGCTCGAGGGCGCCGGAGCTGTCGGTCCAGTCCTCCGCGGTAATGATGCGCCCGTCGCCGAAGTACTGCGGCTGGCCGTTCACCGTCCGCCGTCCGTAGACAACGTGAATCGCGTGTGGGTGCGAGAGCGTGTTGAGGTTCGCCGCGCCCCGACCGTACGTGCCGTACGTGGCTAGCAGCCCCAAGTTCGCTGTGTACTTCAGAATCCGGCTATTCTGCTGGTCGGCCACGTACACATTGCCGAAGTGGTCGACCGTGCAGTCAACCGGAACGCCGCTCTGGGCAAGCGTGACCGAGAGGACCCAGGTGACGGTGTTGTTCTCGTTGCGCCGCAACCAGACCAACCGGTTGTTGCCGGCATCTGCCACGTAGAAATCGGCCGTGAACACCGTTCCGCCGTTCGCCCCAAGCGCGTGACCGACACATACACCCTTCGGCTGCGTGAACTGTCCAACCCCTGTTCCTCGCGCGCCGTACTGCCAGTCCAGGTTCGGGACTCCATTCCAGTGCCAGTAGGAGACTCTGCTGAGACTGCTCACTACATAGAAATACGCGTCGCCGCCAGACAGCGGACCCAAGCGGCCGTCCCAGGCTACGTCCACGGGAACCCCCAGAAACGCAGAGGGGTACGCGGCCTCACCCATATAGGACACCGAACGCGTCGCGGGATCAAAATGCAGCAGCAGAACCCTGAGATTCAACGCATCCGCGACGAAGAGGTTGCCCTGGGGGTCCACGTCCAACCCGCTGGGACCCGCGAGGCCGCCGTGGGCTTCGTTCTGGAAGGTGTTGATGTAGATGTCCTTGTTTCCGAAGAGAATCCGATTCCACCTCCAGTCGGTCGCGAACTCATACGCAGACTGCGGGCTGCTGGCTGCGTCAACATAGGTCACCTGACCGCCTATCAAACCAAATAGGCCGGAGCGCAGGTTCGACGATCTGGCAACTGCCCGCGTAAGCCGTGGCCCGAGATTAGTGCCCATCTCAGTGAGTTGCTGAAGGGTCTGCCCCTCGGAACGTCGCGCACACGCCGAGAGCAGCCCCACAAGAAGGGCGAGTCGGCGCAAGGCAACCGCGCTGGCTAGCGACGATTTCACTGACATGCCCGGTGCTTCTCGCACAAGTACGACCGGTGATCCGCCAGCCAAGCATCCGCAGGCACAAACCGCCCAGCGCCTACCGACACAGGGGAGAAGGTCTCGTTCGACCGCTCTGTGAGGGGCCGACGCAGCATGGCGATCGCCAACTGCTTGTACCCTCGATCACGAGGACGACCGCCCCAGTTTGCGGCCGCGACCAAGAGCGTGTCAGCCGGCACGCCTGACCACCCCAGCCCGATGATGGCGCTGTGCCGTACGTCAGGTATCGGGTGATTCAGCAGACTCCTCCAGAAAGGTGCGAGCTCGGGATACGGGAAGTGTGCGAGGGCAGTCATGGCATCGTACCAAAGCGGGACATCTCCCTGCATGTCGGGGACGACCAAGGCCTTTAGCGTCTCCATGGCGCCGGCTGGCCGAGCGTAACCAAGTACCCTAATCGCCGCAATGCGGCGGCCAGACGGCGTTGATGGGTCGGCGACAACCTCTGTTGCCCAGCGTCCCACGGGCTCTCCCCAGGAGGCCAGGAGGGCGGCCTCGACCTCCGGCCAAGCGCCCCTGCGGAAGACGGAGTCGAGTGCAGCATCAAACTGCCTCCGAGTTGTAACGTCGGGCCGAGCTGCGGCCACCACGTCCTGGCCAGAGAGCAAAGGCGCGGCGCCAAGCGTTGCGGCAGCGCTCAAGATGAGGATCCTCAGCCCCATGCGGCCGGAGACTGGTGGCGAACCCATGTGTCTGCTGCCTAGAAGTGCGTCCAAGGAGACCCCCGCGCCAGATTACACTGATCATAGGTAAAGCCGTTGGTCTTCATGGTGATCAAGTTGAGATCGCTCTCGTTCCATTGCGACGGCGTCGACACCCTGGCGTCGCCACCGGTCTTGCCATTCCAAACCAGTCTCTCGTCGTCAAGTGGGGTCAACAGGTTTTCCACCTGCTCCCAGTTGTACATCTCAGGAATGCTGCCGGTGTGCGAGAAACCCGTCAGCAGATGCATCATCTCGTGTGCAAGCGGCAGGTTACGAGCCGGTACCTTGCTCATGGCAAGCAGGATTAGTCCAGGAGCGCGTGCGAGCGGATCACCCACCGTCGGCACGGCTCCGTATGCGGTGGTGTCCCTGGTGACAGACCCATCGCCCTCGAGCAGTCCGAGGAATGGGTATCCAACAACCGCCGGAATGCCTGCCAAAATATTGACGATTGCGTTGCTGACATCAATGTCGTCTGGCGTAGCAGTGCGCCTGTCAACCGCCATGGCGTACGGAAAGACCACGCTTGAGTCATCGGGGAACTGGCTGTAGTTAACCGGCTCGGGGACGCTGAGGCCGCACGAAGCGCCGAGGCTATCGAAGGCCCAGCTCCCATTTCCGCCCTCGTAGAAGACCACCCCGCGGGCACCATAGACGTCGTCGGCGAAGCGCCGTTGAGCATCGAGACGACTTCTTGGCCCGTCCGTGGCCACCCAGAAGCTCAAGATGTACTCGGGCCTAAATTGCTTCGGCGGGTTACGACGGGAAGGCGGCGTCTGCGATGGGTGCTCCTCGCTCGTGCCTGGACCTGAACTCCCGCACGCCCCCAGAGCGACCAAGAGCGCACAAGAAACCACGTGCCTGTTCCAGCGGCGCGCAAACCCAGGACGCCTCACGACGTCACCGCCAGACCGCAAAGGGCTGCTCGAAGTCCTGTTGCTCGCGCCGACAATGAGGCGCCGCCCACGCGGTTGTACTCCACGCGTAAGTCACCGTAGTCGCGCCGCGCCGACCGCACGTCCTGCAGGCGCAGATCCGCCGTAGCCGAACCATCCGGTCCGACGGAGAGTTGGCGAACCGATAGGACCAGGCGGCCCAACGGTAGCACCGCACTGGCCCCCGCCGCCCCGCGCGTCCGCCGCGTCTCCCGCAGCGCCCACCCCATGGACGGGCACCCGCGCCGCCGCGCGACCGTGACCTCGCTGTCCGGGACCACCGCGTCCCCCAGGACCGCCATCAACTGAAGCGTGTCGGCGCGCTGGATGGCCTGCTCGAGGAGGTGGATCTGCAAGCGGACCGCGGTCATCCGCCGCACGTCGGCGCTCGAGTCGAGGACGAGCGGAGGCCGCAGTGAGTCCGGCGAGATCACGCGCTGCGCGGTGACCGGCGAGAACGGCACAGCAGCGAACAACAGGATCGTGCCTAACCGATTCCGCAACGCCATCAGCCCCTCCCGAACCCTCTCGCGGCGACCCCCCCCGGGTCGCCTCCAGCGGCTATTCTAGAGCATCGCCCCCCCCCGCGCGTCAAGAGTGGCAGCGACGCGACGCAATGCCTAGCCGGCAGCTCCCGTTAGGTAGCGCAGCACCTTCGCATCACCGTTAGGGTTCTGGCTCGTACTTGTGCGAGGGGTATCCGGACACAGCCTAACGTGGCACGATACGGCTATCTCAGCGGCAGCCGAATCAGGACGGTGGGCGCCAGCGCGGTACCCGGCAGGCGCCGCCCCTCCTCGTCGTGCTTCTCCCACTGACTGTTCGCGACGTAGACGAAGGCCCGCCCCACCAAGGTGCCGATGGTGGGCTCGTCGGCCAGCGGCAGGTTGCGGTCGAGCACCTCGGCGCGCACGATGCGCCGCCCATCGGGTGCGAGCGTGAACCGCGCGATGCGCGGGGGCGCCACGCCGTTCTGCACGCCCACGATGGCGCCGCGCACCAGCACGATGCCGTCCAGGCCGAGCGACGTGCTCCCAGGCGCATCCTCGAGGCGAAGGACGGCGCCGCTCGCGAGATCGAGCCGCAGCAGGCCGTGCGAGTAGTCGGCCAGATAGAGCGCCGTGCCGTCAGGCGTCGGCGCCGCGCCCTGCAGCGATCGGAAGAGGGGATGCGTCACACGCTCCAGCGTGTCCGCGCCAGGGCGGAGGCGGTAGACCACCGCCGCCTTCGAGTCGGTGACGAACACATCGCCCGCGGGCCCGAGCGCCAGGTCCCCGGGGACGTGGCCCGCGGCCTCGGCGGGCAGATCCCAGCGCCTCTCGATGGCGCCGTCGGCGATCCGCACGCGCAGCAGCGCCGCGATGGCGGTGTCGGCGGGCACGAATCCCTCCATCTGCGGCAGGCCGACGGTCGTCGCCCAGACCACGCCGCCGCGCGGGTCCACGCGCACGCCCATGATGGAGCCCACGCGCGGATCCCGGCGCAGGAGGAGATCGCGCACCCGGCCGTCACGCCCCACCTCGAGCACCGTGCGGTGCCGGATGCTGCCGACATACAGCCGCCCGGTGCGCGGGTCGGCGTCCACGCCCTCGGCCCAGACCGTGGAATCGGGGATCGTGGCGAACACCGTGCTGGCGACGCGCGGCGACGTGCGCCGCTCCAGGCCCTCGCGCGCCGCGCGCACCACCGGGCTCCTCGCGGCGCGCGACGTGACCAGGGAATCGCCAAGCAATGCAGAGCCCGCTTCGAACTGCGCGAGCCGGCTCAGCGCGTCGGCCAGTGCCGCGTCGTCGCCGGTCATTGCCGAGAGCTGCGCGCGGCCGATGAGGTAGGCGGGCTGCGTCGGCCAGGCGGAGGCCGCGCGGGACACGGCCCGGACCGCGGCGGCGGTGTCGCCTGAGCGCAGGGCGCGCGCGGCATCGCGCCAGGCCGAGCGCGCGGCGGCGGCCGAGTCCACGGCGGGGATGCCGGACCAGGCGGGCTGCTGAGCGCGCGCGGCGGGGGCCGATGCCAAGAGGAGGGCGACCAGGCCCCAGCCGGCCACGGAACTGAATGGCCGCCTTGCCACGTTAGGCCGCCGCCTGGCGGCGCGTCGGGGTTGTGACCCAGAGCAGCACTGTGGCCGCGAGCGTCGCGACCGCACTTGCCGACAGCGCCGTGTGGGCGCCGCGACTCTGGTAGAGCCAGCCGAAGAGCACCGCGCCCGGGAGCGCCACCGCGGAGAGCGCGCCGTGGTACCAGCCGAAGCCGCGGCCGCGACGCCCTCCCGGCGCCAGCGCCGCGATCATCTTCCGCTCCGGGCTCTCGGTGAGGCCGGCCACGAGGCCGAAGGCGAGGAAGATGGCCCAGGCTTGGCCCGCCGTGGACGCCACCCCGAACAGCCAGGCGAGCGCCGCATAGCAGACCCAGCCCACGGCCAGCGTGCGCCGCGGCCCCCACCCGTCGGCCAGCGCGCCGCCCGGATACGACGAGAGCGAGCGCACGACGTGGAGCGCGGCCCAGAGGAGCGGGATCACCGCCACCGGCACGCCGAGCTGCTGGGCGCGGAGGATGAGGAGGGTCTCGGGGGCGCGGAGGAGCATGGCCGCCGCGAGAACGATGACGAAGGGGATGAAGCCGGGGGGGTCGGGGGTCGGGGGTCGGGGGTCGGAATCGCTCTGCCCCACACCCGACACCCGAGACCCGACACCCGCGTTCCTCACCGCCACCCACGCCAGCATCACCGCCGCCGCGCCCGGGATCGCCGCGATCCAGAACACGCTCCGCACCGCGAAGCCGGCCGCCACCAGCGTCGCGGCGAGGAGCGGCCCGACGATGGCCCCCACGTGGTCCGCGGCGCGGTGCACGCCGAAGGCCCGGCCCCGTATTTCGGGCAGAGTGACGTCCGCGATCATCACGTCGCGCGGCGCGGTCCGCACGCCCTTCCCCAGCCGGTCCACGCCCCGCAGCGCGATCACGTGCCACGCCGCCCCCGCCATCGCGATGAAGGGCCTCACCACCGCGGCGATGCCGTAGCCGGCCACCACCAGCGGCCCGCGGAGCCGCGGCCGCTCGGCCAGATACCCGGAGAGGAGCTTGAAGCCGGCGGCGATGGTGTCGGCGAGGCCGTCGAGAACGCCTAACGCCAGCGCGCCCCCGCCCAGCGTCCCCACGAACGCCGGCAGGAGCGGGTAGATCATCTCGGAGGCGAGGTCGTTGGCGAGCGAGGTCGCGCCGAACCAGTAGACGGCGCGGGGCAGCGTGGGCGCCGCGGCGCCGCCGGAACGGTCGTCCTGCCCGGGAGTGGTCACGCCTAACGGCCGAGGCTCAGCGTCCGCCTCCGCCGTCCTGCAACCCCATGCCCCACCGCATCAGCGCCACCGGCAGGCCGCCGTACGACAGGACCTCATCGTGGAACCGGCGCAGCGTGAACGCGGCACCTTCCCGCCGGCGGTAGTCGTCACGCAGGCGGACCAGCTCGCGCCGTCCCACGGCGTAGCAGAGGTTGTAGCCGGGCGTCGCGCAGTAGCGCGCCACCTCGCTCTCCGCGCTCCCCTTCCCGATGCCGAGCACCTCGGCCATGTACCGCACGGCCTCCTCGGCGGCCATGCCGAGGGTGTGGAGCTTGACGTCGAGCACGATGCGCACGGCCCGCCAGAGCAGGTGCAGCCGCTGGAAGAAGGCTTCCTCCGGCCGCGCGAGGAACCCCTGCTCCTCCATCAGCTCCTCGCAGTAGAGCGCCCATCCCTCGACCGTGAGGGGCGAGCTGACGACGCGCCGGACCGGCGAGGGCTGGGTCTGCGCCACCAGGAACTGGAGGTGGTGGCCGGGGACCCCCTCGTGGAGCGCGGTGCACGCGATCTCGTGCACGCAGTGATCGCGCAGCATCGTCTCGTCGGGGACGGAGACGTAGAAGAAGCCGGTGCGCTGCGTCGCGAACGCCCCCGGCGGGTCGTACGCCGCGAAAGGGATGAGCGGCTGCATGAAGGACGGCGTCGCCACGACCTCGAGCTTCCCCTCGGGCACCTGGGCGAGCCCCTTCTCGAGCACGAAGGCCCGCGCGCGCTCCATCGCGCCCGCGTACGAGGCCACCAGCGTCTCGGCGCGCGGGTGCTCGTCCCGCAGCTTCTCGGCCAGCGCGCGCCACGGCACGCCCGGCGCGAGCGCCTCGGCGCGGCGGGCGAGCTCGGCCTCCAGCTCCACGACCAGCGCCTCGCCGTAGCGCAGCAGCGCCGGCGCGCTCTCGCGCAACGCGTGCTCGTAGTGCATCCGGAAGTCGAACGCCGTCCGCCCCACGGCGAAGTCCCCGTCCGACCGGCTCTCGAGCTCGCCACCGACGAAGTCCAGGAACTCGAGGAGCGCCTCCCGCGCGGGACCGAGTGCCTCGAGGACGGCCAGCGCGCCCTCGGGCGAAAGGCGGCTCGCGAACTCGGGGATCGCCTCGGTGAGGAGGGACATGCCGCCCCGCGCCACCGACAGCGCCGTCCGGGTGAAAATGGGGGCGGGACGCGTGAGCGTGGCGCGCGCGTCGGCGAGGAACCGCGGGGTCTCCGCCAGCCGCCCCACCAGGGCGCGGCCGCGCGCCTCGGCCGGCTGGTCGCCGCGCATCATCAGCACGAAGAGGCCGCCCAGCAGGTACGAGAGATGGAATTCGGGGTTCAGCTCGTGGGGCCGCTCGGTCTCGAAGCGGGCGACGGAGACGCGCAGGTCGTTCAGGGCCGCGGTGAGGTCGACCTCGTCTTCGACGGCGTCCACCTCGCACGACTCGAGCGCCCCCGCCACCGACTTCATGGCCGCGACCGCCGTCCGGACGTCGGCCCTGGTGAACTTGCCCAACCGCGCGTCGTGCGTCCCGACGCCGGCGTAGGTCGCGGCGACCGGGTCCAGCTGCCAACGGAGATCGAGGTAGGAGCCGACGAGCCGTCGGTACTCGGTCTGGACCACTACGCGGGCACGCTCGCGATCAAGGCGCGGCACTCGAGGTCGGAGAGCACGTGATCGCTCTGCTTGGCCGCGTCGAAGAGCACCTTGCTGTACCGCTCGTTGAGGGGATCGAAGCCGTGCTCCTCGAGCCAGTACTTCACGTTGGAGAGACCCGAGACCGGCGAGATCTCGATCTTCTGCTTCACACCCAGCGCGCTGGCGGGGACGCTGGAGTACACCCGGTCGGCGAGCCACTCGTCGCCCTTGTGGCGCGCCTTCATGATCGCGGCGGCGTGCACGCCGGTGCCGGTGCGGAACGCGTCCGCGCCTAACGCCGGGTAGTCCACGCTGATGGGCCGGCCCACCGCCTCGGAAACGAGCCGGCAATACTCCGGCAGGCGCTTGAGGTCGCCGCGATAGGCGCCGTGCAGGTACAGGTTCACGATGAGGAGGTCCATCTCCGTGTTCCCCACCCGCTCGCCGATGCCCAGCGCGGTGGCGTGGACCCGGTCGGCGCCGGCCTCGATCGCGGCCAGCGTGTTCGCCACGCCCATGCCGCGGTCCCGGTGCCCGTGCCAGTCCACCTTGATGTCCTCGCCGGAGGGCGCGACGACCTCGTTCAGGATGTACTGCACCAGGTTCTGCACCCCGTCCGGCGTGGCGTGGCCCGACGTGTCGGCGAGACAGATGCGCCGCGCGCCCCAGCCGATGGCGTGGCTGTAGAGGGCCTTCAGCGTCTCCGGATGGGCGCGGGTGGTGTCCTCGGTGACGAACATGACGGGGAGGTCGTGCTTCACCGCGAAGGTCACCGCCTCCTCGCTCACCTTGAGCATCCGGTCGAGGGTCCAGTCCTCGACGTACTGGCGGATGGGCGAGGACCCGATGAACGTGGCCGCCTCGATCGCGATGCCGGTCTCCTGGGAGATGTCCACGATCGGCTGGATGTCGGCGACCACGGTGCGGGCGGCGCAGTTGGGGGCGATGGGGAGCTTGGCCTGGGCGATCTCCCCCGCCAGCACGCGCACCTGCTCGCGCACGCGCGGCCCCGCGCCCGGAAGGCCGATGTCCGCCGCGACGATGCCGAGGTCCGCCATGAGGTACAGGAGCTTGACCTTCTGGTCCATCGCGGGGTCGCGCACCGACGGGCACTGCAGGCCGTCGCGCAGCGTCTCGTCGTTGAGATCGTAGCGCGCCGTCGTCCAGTCGAAGGAGACGGTGACGGTATTCCAGTCGTAGATAAGGTGCTGGTATTCCATGGCCTTGGGGTGAGTTTGGCGACCTTGCGGCCCATCGTCAAGCGCGATACGCTCCCGTTCGTGGAGCAATTGATCGCGGACCTGCTGCTGCGGCCCGAGGTGCGCGCCGCGCGCGAATGGCTGTCGTGCCATGACGACGCCACGATAGCGCTCCAGCGTCAGGTGGCCGTCATCCCGTCGCCGACCGGGGCGGAGGAGCGCCGCGGCGCCTTCGTCGCGCGCCGGTTCACCGACCTGGGCCTGGCCGAGGTGCGCACCGACCGGGTCGGCAACGTCCACGGCCGCCTCGGGCCGGCGGGCGGGCCCGGCGTCGTGATCGCCTCCCATCTCGACACGGTCTTCCCGGAAGGCACGCCCCTCGAGGTGCTGGAGGCCGGTGCGCGGCTCATCGGTCCCGGCATCGGCGACAACGCGCGCGGCCTCGCGGCGATGCTGGTGATCGCCGAGTGCTGCCTCACGTCCGGCATCGAGCCCCGCCGCGCCATCACGTTCATCGCGACCGTCGGCGAAGAGGGATCGGGCGACTTGAGGGGCGTGAAGCACCTCTTCGAGGACCCGGCCTTCACGCCGGACGCGTTCATCGCGCTCGACGGGGCAGGACTCAACCGGGTGGTCCACCGCGCGCTCGGCTCGCGGAGACTGCGCGCCACGTTCACGGGGCCGGGCGGGCACTCGTGGGCCGCGTTCGGGGTGGCCAACGCGGCGCACGCGATGGGCAAGGCGGTGACAGAGATCGCGGAGATCGCGCTCCCCGCCGCGCCCCGCACCACGGCCAGCGTGGTGCGGGTGGGCGGAGGCTCGGGCCTCAACACCATCCCGCGGGAGGCGTGGCTCGAGCTCGACCTGCGCTCCGAGTCCGAGGCCGCGCTCGAGACGCTCCACGGCCAGGTCTCGCAGGCGCTCGGGCGCGCGCTCGATACGGTGAACCGCAAGCGGTCGGCGGGGACGGCGCCGCTGGCCCTGCACATCGAGCCCTTGGGGAACCGGCCCTCGGGGGTCACCAACGAGCGTCAGGCGCTGGTGCGCGCCGCGGTCGCGGCCACGCGTGCGGTGGGCCAGACGCCCGAGCTCGCCGCCGCCTCCACCGACGCCAACGTCGCCATCAGCCGCGGGATCCCCGGCATCGCGCTCGGCGCCGGCGGCCGCGGCGGCGAGGCGCACGTCGAGACCGAGTGGTACGAGAACGTGAACGGCTCGGCGGGGATCTTCCGCGCGCTGCTCACGATCCTCGCGGTCGCGGAGCACAACGGCACCGTATGACCGACCGCCTGGAGGAGCTGCGCGGGAAGATCGCCGCGGTGGACGCCGGGGTCGTCCGGCTCGTGGCGGAGCGGCTCGCACTGGTCGGCGAGGTCGGCGAGGCGAAGCGCGACGCCGGGCTCCCGGTCCGGAGCTTCAGCGCCGAGCAGGAGGTGCTGTCGCGGTTCCACGCCCTGGCGGGCCAGCTCGGCGTGGACGAGGGGCTCGCCGAGCGCATCGCGCACGAGCTCATCGCCGCTGCGGTGCGGCAGCAGGAGGAAGCGCAGGCGACGAAGAGCGAGCGCGCGTTGCGCATCCTCATCGTGGGCGGCGCGGGCAAGATGGGGCGGTGGCTCGGCCGCTATTTCGCGGGCCAGGGGCACGTCGTCTCGACGCTCGATCCGTACGGACCGGTGCCCGGTTTCGTGACGGCCACGTGCCTCAGCGCCGCGGTGCAGGAGGCCGAGGTGGTGCTGGTGGCCACGTCGCTGGCGCCCGGCAAGGAGGTCCTGCGCGAGGTGCTCGCGCTCGCGCCCCGAGGGCTCGTCGCCGACATCTTCAGCCTGAAGAGCCACGTCCTCACCGAGCTCACGGCCGCGGCGGGCCGCGGCCTGCGCGTCGCCAGCCTGCACCCCCTCTTCGGGCCTAACGTCGGGACGCTGGGCGGCCGCGTGATGGCGGTCTGCGACTGCGGGAACGCCGCCGCCGCGGACGAGGCGGCCGCGCTCTTCCGCGACACGGCGCTCACCCTCACCCGCATCAAGGTCGAGCAGCACGACGACTTCATGCGCTACGTCCTGGGCCTCAGCCATCTCACCGCCATCCTGTTCGCGACCACGCTGGCCCGGAGCGGCCGCGGCTTCGCCGAGCTGGCGGCGATGGCGAGCACGACCTTCTACAAGGAGGCGCGCACCGCCGCCGAGGTCGCGCGCGAGAACCCGTACCTCTATTTCGAGATCCAGAACCTGAACCGGCACACGCCGGAGCTGTTCGCGCTGGTGAAGGAGAGTCTCGAGGCGATCGAGGCCGCCGCGCTGGCCGAGGGGCCCGGCGGATTCGTCGCGCTGATGGAGCGCGGGCGCGCGTATTTCCCGGAGACGTTGCCGGCGGAGCTGGGGTGAGCCTGTCGCGGCTGAAGCCGCGGCTCGGCGACTGCGGCTGAAGCCGCTTCAGCGGCAGAGCCGAGCCGCGAGTTCACTCGCGAGTCGCTGAAGCGTGCCTATTGTCCCACCGCCGTCCTTGCCATACCGTACATTCGTGCAGCCCTTCGAAACGTCGCCACAGGACGCCCAGGATCTGCTCCGCAAGCCCATCAAGGACCTGGGCCTGCGCCTCGAAGGCTCCCCGCTCGAGAAGTACGTCCACCAGCTCCACAAGGAGATCGAGCGGAAGGGCCTGAAGCATTTCCGGCCCGCCTGCTATCTCACCGACGAGTGGGGCTGCCCCTCCGGCGAGCCGGTGATCGGGATCCCGTTCTACCTCGCCGACCCCAAGGTCGCCGCGCTCGAGCGCGACATGAACGATCTCGAGGACGAGCGCGAGATCCTGATGTACCTCCGGCACGAAGCCGGCCACGCCTTCAACTACGCCTACGAGCTGTACAAGACCGACGAATGGCGGGCGCTGTTCGGCCCGTTCCGCCGTCCCTATCGCGAGCACTACCGCCCCGTCCCCTTCTCGCGCCGGTTCGTGAGGCACCTCGCGGGCTGGTACGCGCAGAAGCACCCCGACGAGGACTTCGCCGAGACCTTCGCGGTGTGGCTCACGCCGCGCTCCAACTGGCGCAAGCGCTACCGCGGCTGGGGCGCGCTCCGCAAGCTCCGCTACCTGGAGCGCATCGTCCGGCGCGTGGCCGACAAGGAGCCGCTCCGCACGGTGGGCGCCACCGACGTCACGGTCGAGGAGATGGAGATCACGGTCGAGGACTTCTACAAGCACCACACCCCCGACGAGGCGCAGGCCATCGCCGACCTCGCGCTCGACGCCGACCTCACCGACATCTTCCTCAAGCCGACCTCGCGGCGCCGCAACGGCATCCGGCCCGCGGCGCTGCTGGTGGCCGAGCACCGCAAGGAGATCGTGGACAAGGTCACCTACTGGACCGGCGTGCGGCGGCCCCTCATCAAGAAGCTCATCGAGTCCATCGAGGGACGGGTGGGCGACCTCAAGCTCGCGGCCGTGAAGGGCCGCGAGTCCTCGCACGTGGTGGAGATCACCGCGTACGCGACCACGCTGGCGATGAATTACCTCACCCGCGGCAAGTTCGTGCAGACCTGAGGGAGGCGTGACGACGCACTCGAACCTCAAGATCGCGATCCTCTACGACGTCTGGGAGAACGGCGCCGAGGAACCCGTCGCCCCGCCGGTCGAGGAACCGCCGCCCAAGAAGCGGCGCAAGGGCAAGCGGCGGAAGAAGCACCGCCGGCCCAAGCTGGACCGCGAGGAGATCTTCGACGCGCTGACCAAGCTCGGCCACGAGCCGTCGTACCTCACCGTGGACGGCGAGGACCGGAGCCTGCTCGCCGTCTCGAAGTGCGGCGCGGACCTCCTGTTCAACCTCACGGAGTCCTACGCCGGCGACGACACCAAGGACATGCACCTCGCCGCGTACCTCGAGCTGCTCGACAAGCCGTACACCGGCGCGGGGCCGCACGGCCTCTACCTCGCGCAGAACAAGGCGCTCGCCAAGAAGATCTTCCACTTCCACGACATCCGGACGCCGTTCTTCGCCGTCTCGTACAAGGGCCAGCTCGACCACGCGCACGACATCGCCTTCCCCCTCATCGTGAAGCCCCTCTCCGAGGACGGCTCGATCGGCATCGACGCCGACTCCGTCGTGACGAGCGTGAAGGACCTGATGGAGCGCATCGAGCACATCCAGACCACGTACGACTCGCCGGCGCTGATCGAGGAGTACATCGAGGGGCGGGAGATCTACGCCGCGATCCTCGGTGGCGCCGAGAAGGCCGAGGCGCTGCCGCTGATCGAGCTGGACCTCTCCGAGCTGCCTGAGGGGACGCCGCGGATCGCGGGCACCGAGGTGAAGTGGGAGGAGGAGTCGGAGGCCTACAAGAAGACCCACTCCCGCATCGCCGAGGATCTCGACGAGGAGACCAAGGAGCACCTCCAGCAGACCGCGCTGGCGGCGTACCACGCCTGCCGCTTGAGGGACTACGGCCGCATCGACATGCGTCTGACGCCGGACGGGAAGATCTACGTCATCGAGGCGAACCCGAATCCGTGGCTCAGCTCGGGTGCGGAGTTCGCGATGGCGGCGCGCGCCTCGGGGCGGAGCTACTCCGAGCTGATGCAGGACATCGTGGATATGGCGATGGCGCGCTACGACTGACGGACGGGGCGGGCGCCGCCGCCCCGCGAAGACTCTGCCCCGCTAGACCCTGACCTCGGCGTGGGAGCCCAGCGACGCGCTCCCCTTGAACCCCACCATCACCACGTCATCCCCCAGCATCGCCCCGTCGAGCCGCGAGTGCTCGATGCGGCACCGCTTCCCGATGATCGCGTCCGTGACGGTGCTGTCGCGGATCACGGTGCCCGCCTCGATGGAGACGTTGGGCCCCACCGTCGAGCGCTCGATGATCACGTCGTCCTCGATGTAGAGCGGCTCGACCAGCGAGGTCCCGGGTGCGAGCTTGCGGGCGCCGGTCCGCCGCGGCGGGCGGGGCCCGCTGTGCTCGCCGGTGAGCCCGCGCTGGCGCAGCTCGAGCAGGATGCGGTTGGTCTCGAGCACCGTGTTCATCGCCCCGCAGTCGTACCACCCCGCCACCTCGGCGGTCCTGATCTTCCGGCCGTGCTCGATCATCCACTGGAACGCGTCGGTGAGGTACCACTCGCCCTTGTTCTGCGGGTTCGCGAGCACGTGGTCGATCCCCTGCCAGAGCGCGTCGGTGTCCCGGATGTAGTAGAGGCCGATGTTCGCGAGCTTGGAGATCGGCTCCTTCGGCTTCTCCACGATCCTCGTCATGTAGCCCCTGGCGTCGGTGACGACCACGCCGAAGCGTTGGTAGTCATCGACCTCCTTGGCCCAGATGATGCCGTCGTCGGTGCTGGTCTTCACGATGGAGAGGTCGGCGTCGAAGACGGTGTCCACGAAGATGATCAGCACCGGCTCCTTCACGAACGGCCGCGCCAGGTGGATCGCGCCGGCGGTGCCGTCCTGGACCTTCTGCTCCACGAAGCGCTGCGGCACGTCGTAGTGCTTCCGCGCGTACGCCTCGACCTGCTCCTTGAGATGGCCGGTGATGAAGATCAGCTCGGAGAGCTCGAGCCCGTCGAGCCGGTCCATCACCCAGTCCATCACCGGGCGCCCGGCCACCTTGAGCAGCGGCTTGGGCGTCTGGAAGGTGTGCGGCCGGAGCCGCGTCCCCTTCCCCGCCAGCGGGATGATCACCTGCATAACGTGCCCCCGTGGCTCGCCATCACACCCTCCCGTAGCGGTCCTGGAGGCGGACCACGTCGGTGAGGTGCGGCGTCGACGCCTCGAGCACGTCGGTGCGCTCGATCGCCTCGAACTGGTGGACCATCCCGGTCGGCACCTGCTGCGCCGTCCCCGCGATCATCTCGCGCTCGACCAGCGCGCCCGCGTCGTTCTTGTAGCGGAAGATCATCCGGCCGCGGAGCACGTAGATGGACTCGTGCTTCTGTTCGTGGTACTGGAGGCTCAGCGTCTGGCCCGGCTCGATGTGGAGGATCTTCCCCACGTACCGGTCGGTCGAGGCCCAGAGGATCTCGTAGCCCCACGGCTTGTCGATCTGCTTCGGCGTGAAGGTGTGCGGATGCTCGGCCATCAGGACTCCGGGATGGTGAGGAGGAGCGAGCTGGGCGACGTCACGCAGGCGCGCGCGCACACGCCGCAGCCCACGCAGCCGTCCTTGATGACGGGACGGCCCAGGTCGTCGAGGTCGAGCGCCTCGGGCCCGACGGGACAGACCCGGGCGCACACGCCGCACGGGATCCCCTGGAACGCGATGCAGCGCTCGGTGTCGAGGCTGAGGCGCCCCATGCGCTCGTGCGTCCAGCCGTCGGCCGGCATCACCAGCGCGCCGGTGGGGCAGACCGTGGCGCAGAACATCCCCTCGCAGACCACGCACGGCTGCACCATAGGCTCGATCACCGGCGTCCCCGCCGCGAGGCCTGCGTTGGTGGGCGCCGTGATGATGGCGTCCACCGGGCACGCCTCCACGCAGTACCCGCAGCGCGTGCAGGCGGCGAGGAAGGCCGGTTCCGGCAACGCGCCGGGGGGCCGGAAGTGGCGGCGCGGCGCCACCCGGTCGGCCAGGAGGCCGGCCGCCTCGCGGGCGAGGAACTTCAGCGCCTCGCCGAGGAAACCGCGGCGCGAGAAGCTCCCGTCGGCCGGGATGAGCGTGTCGTTGGATGGGGTCACGGCAAGCGGAATCTACACCGAACGCGGACCGGAGAAACCCGCCGCCGCGCCGAGGGCCCGGCCCGGCAAGCGACCGGCGTGCTACCCTTCGCCGAGCACCACGCCGAGGCCGGGCGCGTGGAGCATCTTGTGGCGGAGGAGCTGGAGCTTGCGCCGGAGCGAGCCGTCGAAGACCCGGTCCCCGATGCGGACCACCACGCCGCCCACCAGCGCGGGATCGGCGCGGAAGTGGGAGAGCACGGTCTTGCCCACCGCCCTGGTCAGCCGTTCCGTGATGGCCGCCTCGAGGGCGGCGTCCGCCGTCCGGGCCGTCACGACGCCGGCGTGCACCTGGTTCAAGTGCAGGTCCACCAGCGCCTGGTACGCCTCGCTGATATCCGGCAGCATCCCCTGCCGCCCGCGCTGCACCACCGCATCGAGGAACCGGACGAACACCGCCGGCGCGAAGCCCTTGAGCGCGACGTCCAGCAGCCGCTTCTTCGCCGCCTTGGTGACGCGCGGCGAGTGGAGCACTGCCTGGACCCGGGGCTCCGTGGCCATGGCGCCCGCCACGGCGTCGATCAGGAGGCCGAACTGCTCGACGGCCCCATGCCGCTCCGCGATGGCGACGAGCGCGGCCGCGTAGTTCCGCGCGACGACGGCGTTCTTCACGCGCGGGTGTCGTGCATGGCGTTGAGGTAGTCCTGGACCATGCGGCGGTCGGACTCGGTGTCGAGGTTCCGGCCGATCACCTTGGTCGCGACGGCGATCGACAGCTCGACCGCCTCACGCCTGAGGTCCGCCAGCGCGCGGTCCTTCTCGATCTGGATCTCGCGCCGCGCCCGCGCCAGCAGCTCCTCCTGCTCGGCACGGCCCTTGGCGACGATCTCCTCCCGCACCTTGTCGCCCGCCTGACGCCCGGCGGCCACGATCTCCTGCGCCTCGGCCTTCGCCCCGGCGATCTCGGCCTGGTGCTCGGCGAGGAGCCGCTGCGCCTCGGCGTTGGCCTTGGCGGCGGCGTCGAGCTGCGCCTGGATCCGCTGCTCGCGCTCCTCGACCGCCTTGAGGATCGCGGGCCACGCCGTCTTGGCCAGGATGAAGACCAGGACGCCGAAGATCAGCAGCGTCCAGATCGTCACGCCCGGATTGATGGCGAACGGGCCGGCGCCGCCGCCCTCTTCCTGGACGGCGGCGAGCAGGGAGCCGAACAGGGTCACTTGAGGACCTTGAAGAGGAGCGCGAAGACCAGCGCCGCGAGCGTCGCGCCCTCGATGAGCGCCGCGGTCAGGATCATGGCGCCGCGGATGTCCGCCGAGGCCTCCGGCTGCCGAGCGATCGCCTCGACCGACTGGCCGCCGATGCGCCCGATGCCGAGCCCGGCACCGATGATCGCGAGCCCCATGCCGATGCCGGCGCCGAGCAGGGCGTTGTTGTTGAGCGCCGACTTGACGGCGTCGCTGACGGCCGGAGCCGCACCCTGAAGCATGAACATCTGACTTCCTCCCCGAACGGTGAGAACCGCGGCCTAATGCTCGTGCTGCATCAGGCCGATGAAGACACTGGTGAGCAACGCGAAGATGTACGCCTGGAGCAAGGCGACCAGCAGCTCCAGCGACATCATGAACAACACGAAGAAGACCGACCCGCCCGCCACGCCCCAGCGGACGAAGAAGTTGCCGGAGCCGAAGAGGAAGATGAGCCCCATCAGCGAGAGGATCACGAAGTGGCCGGCGGTCATGTTCGCGAAGAGACGCAGCATCAGCGCGAACGGCTTGACGATCTTCCCGATCAGCTCCACCGGGATCATGATGGCCGTGAGCAGCACCGCGGTGACGCCCGTGGTCCCCGGCGGCACGAAGACGATCGTCCTGAGGTACCCCTTCGGGCCCAACGCCACCATCCCCGAGATCTCGATCGTGGCGAACGCCGTGAGCGCGAGCCCGCCGGTCACCGCGAGATTCCCCGTCGCGGTGGCGCCGTAGGGCATCAGCCCGAGCAGGTTGCAGTAGAGGATGAGCCAGAAGAGGGTGAGGATGTAGGGCGCGAAGGTCGCGCCGCCGTGATGGCCGATGTTCGCGATCGCGACGTCGTTGCGGACGTAGATCACCATCGCCTCGATCATCCCCGCGACGCCCTTGGGCGCGCCGCCCTTGGCCCGCTGCCGCGTGAGCGCGCGGCCCGTCAGGAACATCGTCAGCCACACCAGGAAGGCCGCGAACGCGAGGAAGACCACGTGCTTGGTGGGCGAGAGGTCGAGGGCGAAGCCGCCCAGATGCACCGGCGCCCAGCGGGGCAGCTCGATGGCCGCGTGCCCGCCCCACGGCCACTCGAACGCGATCTCGTGCGCGTCCGAGGTGTGCTCGAGGATCATGCCGCCGATGTCGGGCCCTTGCATCATGTCAGGAACTTCGTCTCCGCAAAGAGGAGCGAGAGCAGCACCACGAGGTATCCCGCCGCGATCCACAGGGGCGGCAGCACCGTGTTGAACCCGATCAGCACAGCGGCGACGATCACGAAGCTCACCGCCCGCGCCACGATGCCGGAAACGAAGCGGCGGTTGAACTCGCCCTGCGGCGCCGCCATGCCGGGGCGGAGACTCGCCACGGCGGCCACCTGCGCCCCGAACGCGATGCCGCTCCCCACCAGCGAGGCCACCAGCGCCATCGGCCCCGCCATCACGAAGGCGAGGATCGCCACCGCGCCCTCGACCACGGCACCCACCAGCACGATCCTGGCGAACCAGTTCACGCCCGGCTCACTTCCGCCCTTTACCCTTGGGCCCGGTGTCCTTCGACTCCGCCAGCGCCCGGCGCATCAGCGCGTACATCCCGCCGCCCAGCCCTACGGCGACGCCGATCAGCAGGAAGAGCGGTTCCGTGTGGAGCCACCCATCCACGAGGTGGCCGATCCACAGGAAGAAGAGGATGGCCAGGGCAAGCTGGAAACCGGCGCCGACGATGGCGTAGCCCGCGCCGAAACCGCGGCTCTCAGGGCTTCTTTCCTCGTCTTGTGCCATGCGGCGGGCGGAAATATAGCCCTTGTGAAATCTTTCGCAAAGCTCGGCCGGAGCCTCCCCAACGAACCCTAGACGTCAGTGCCGGCCCAGTAGCGCCTGCGGATCCTGCACGTACACCACCTCGGCGAGCTGCCCCGGGCGGCCTTGCCGGACCATGGCGAACGACCGGCCGTCGGGGAACGGGTCGTAGTTGCGGTGCGGTGTCGCGAACTCGTAGCTGGCCACGTTGAACAGTGGCGTGCGAGACCGCACTCTGAGGGCGGGGCCCGCATCGAACGTCGCCGCCACCAGCCACGGCTCGGCCCCGCCCCCCGACCGGAAGAACAGCTCCCGGCCATCGCGAGACCAGGCGGGCTCCGTGCCGGAGTTCTGCGAGACCTGCACCTTCGCCCCCAGGGACGGCCAGGCGCGCACGTAGATCTCGAAGCGACCC
Source organism: Gemmatimonadota bacterium (assembly GCA_041484135.1). Classification (GTDB taxonomy): domain Bacteria; phylum Gemmatimonadota; class Gemmatimonadetes; order Gemmatimonadales; family JACORV01; genus JACORV01. The sequence goes on along the minus strand of JBGPHD010000019.1, from coordinate 1,572 downwards.
GACTCGTCCGACTGGTACGCCAGCCACCGTCCGTCCGGCGAGAGCGCGGGCCACCCTTCCGTGTAGCGCGTGGCCAGGAGCGAGTCGTAGCGGGGCCGGCCGTCGAGGCCGACGGCCATCAGGTCGAAGGCGGCATTGTCGATGGCCACGCCGATCCCGGTCCGCCCGTCGCGGGTGATGGCGTGGACCGACAGCTGCTGCGGGCGCACCAGCACCGATTCCGCGCGGGTCCCGGAATCGAACCGGCGGCGGAACACGCCGACCGATCCGCCGCGGACCGCGGCGAAGAGCAGGCCGCTGCCGTCCGGCAGCCATTCGGCGTCGTGCGCGGTGGAGTCGAACCCGAACCGGGTGAGCGTGGAGTCGGCGATGTCGAACAGCCACACGTCGCGGATCTGGTCGGTGAAGTCGAGCGACAGGCGGCGGCCGTCGGGGGAGACGCGCGGGTTGTGATAGGTGCGGTCCGTGCCGAGGAGCGTGGTCGAGAGGCCGTTGCGGCCCACGCGCGCCAGCGCGCGCGGGCGGGTGGGCGCGTAGGCCAGGCCGCCGCGGGCGATGGAGACCGGCGGGATGAAGCCCAGGATGGACAGCACCGTGCCACCTAACGGCTGGCCCGGTGACTTCAGCTTCCGGCGGGAGAGATCGAACGGCGCCCCGTAGAGGGAACCGTCCTGGAGGGTCCAGACGAGCATGCCGTCGGCGTAGCTCGCCCACGCCACGTTGGCATCGATGATGGTGACGCGCCGGCCGGAGGCCGGGTCGATCGCCATCACCGGCCCCAGCGGAGGCGCGCGCCACGACCGCGCCAGCGCCCAGCCGTCGGGCAGCACCTGATCCACCACCAGCGTCACCTCGTGTTGCGCGGAATCGGGGCGGGCGAACACGCGGAGCGCGCCGTCGGCGGCGACGGTCGCGAGGCCGCCGTCCGCACCGACGATGAAACGGTCGGGCCCCGCCCACTCGATCGCCGTGAGCGCCGCGCCGCCCACCGGAATGTTCACCGCGGCCCCGCCGGCCACCGGCACCTTGCGGGCCTGCGTGCCCACCAGGAAGGCGATCCACTGGCCATCGGGCGAGAAGCTGATGGAGACGGCGTCGTCCGTGCCTTCGAGCCGCCGAGCCTCGAGCTCGTCGAGCCGGCGGGTGAAGATGGACAGGCGGTCCCCCTGACCGGCGATGTAACCGAGGGTCTGCCCGTCGGGCGAGAGGCGGATGGCGACCGGCGGCGCCTCGGTGGGGAGCGTGATGGACATCCGCATGACGCGGGCCGGCGTCGCGCGCCCGAGGACCTTCGCGCCGAGGAACGCCCCCGCGAGCAGCGCCAGGACCGCCACGCCCCACGGCGCCAGGGCGCGGCGCGGGGCGCGTGGCGCCTCGGGCAAAGCGCCAGTCGCCGCGCCGGCCCGCCGGGCCGTGCCGGCGTGCGTCACGCCGCTCGCCCCCGCCTTCAGCGCCTCGGTGAACGCCTGGGCGGAGGCGAACCGGTCGGCCGGGAGCTTCTCGAGGGCGGTGAGGATGGCCGCCTCGATGTGCGGCGGGATGGTGTGCCGCTGGAGCGTGAGCGAGCGTGGC
>JBGPHD010000018.1:0-29592 GCA_041484135.1 Gemmatimonadota bacterium | reverse complement strand
CATCGTGATGGCGAGGACGGCGAGAGGCATCATGGTCGGGAGCCCGGGATCGGAGAGGAGCGGTGGAGTCTCACGCGGCAGGGTTGCGCCGTCAACCCGTCTCCCCGAGGTTTGGCATCACGTGGGAACGCCGTCGAGCCATCCCGACCCCGCCGAACAGCTCCGCCTGAGCGAAGAGCGGTACCGCGCCTTCGTGCAGAACAGCAGCGAAGGCATCTGGTGTGTCGAGTTCCAGCGACCGATCCCGACCGATCTCCCGCCCGACGAACAGATCGACCGCGTGTACGCCGACGGGCTTCTCGCCGAGTGCAACGACGCCATGGCGCGCATGTACGGCCTCACGTCCGGGACGGAGCTCCTGGGGGCGCGCGCCGGGGACCTCCTCATCCGGACCGACCCGCGCAATCTGGACTTCCTCCGCGCGTTCGTCCGCTCCGGCTACCGCCTGATCGATGCCGAGTCCCACGAGCGCACGCCCGCCGGCGAGGAGCGGTACTTCCTCAACAACTTCGTCGGCGTGGTCGAAGACGGCCGCCTGCTGCGGGCCTGGGGCACCCAGCGCGACGTCACCGCGCGCAAGCAGGTGGAGGCCGCCCTGCGCGAGGCCGAGGCGAACCAGCGCGCCCTGATCGAGAACGCGGTCTTCGGCATCTACCGCAGCGACACGGACGGCACCGTGCGCATGGCCAACCAGGCCCTCGCCGGGATGCTGGGGTACGACGCCGCCGACGACCTGCTGGGCAAGGACATGGGGCGCGACGTCTACTTCTCCCCGGCCGACCGGGAGCGTCTCGTGGCGGCCGTCGACCCGCGGGAGCCCCGCACCTACAGCAACGTGGACCTGGCCTGGCGCCGGCGGGACGGGTCTCCCATCACGGTGCGGGTCTCCGCCCGCCCGGTCGTCGACGCATCGGGGAAGGTGATCGCCTTCGAAGGGATCGTCGAGGACGTCACGGACGTGCGGGCCCAGGAGCATTCGCGCAGCCAGGCGCAGAAGATGCAGGCCGTCGGCCAGCTGGCCGGCGGCATCGCCCACGACTTCAACAACCTGCTGAGCACCATCGTCGCCGCCGCCGAGCTCCTGCGCCCGGCGCTGACCGACGCCGAAGCACGCGAGGACCTGGATCTCATCGCCAAGGCCGCCGTGCGCGGCGCGGACCTCACGCGCAAGCTGCTCGCGTTCAGCCGGCGGCAGCGGCTCCAGCTCGAGCCGCGGGACCTCGTCCGCCTCGTCGAGGACGTCCATCCGACCATCCGGCGCCTGCTGCCGGAATCCGTCGTCATCCACCTCGACATGCCGGCCCGAGGCGTGGTGGCCCAGGCGGACGCCGCCGCCATCGAGCAGATCGTGATCAACCTCGCCACCAATGCCCGGGACGCCATGCCGGACGGCGGCACGCTGACCATCAGTGTCGGGACGATGGCGCTCGATCGCGCGCGCTGCGACGAGCTCGGCTGGGGCGAGCCCGGCACCTACGCGGTGCTGACCATGGGCGACACCGGCGCGGGGATGGACGAGGAGACTCGCCAGCACCTCTTCGAGCCTTTCTTCACCACCAAGCCCGTCGGGTCCGGCACCGGCCTCGGCATGCCGATGGTCTACGGGCTCGTGAAGCAGCATAACGGCTTCATCCAGGTGGACAGCGAGCCCGGACGCACGACCACCGTGACGATCTACCTGCCCCTGGTGACCGAGAGTCCGCGGGCCGCGACACCCCGGCGCTCGGATCCCAAGCGCGGCGGGCGGGAGACCATCCTGGTGGCCGAGGACGAGGAGTCCCTCCGCCGCGCTACCCGCCGCATCCTCGAGCGCCAGGGCTACACCGTGCTGGTCGCCGCCGACGGCCAGGAGGCCCTCGACATCTTCCGCGCCCGAAGGGCCGACATCGCGCTGATCGTGTCCGACGTGGTCATGCCGGGCCTCGGCGGGGCACAGCTGTGGAAGGCCGTGCAGAAAGAGCCCGCGCCGCCCCCGGTCCTCTTCACCAGCGGCTATACCGACCGCGACTCCCTCGGCGCGGCCGCGCTGCCCCCCGACGTGCCGTTCCTGCCCAAGCCGTGGACGATCCCGGAGCTGCTCAGCCGGATCCGGGAGCTGCTGGACGCGCCAGCCGCATCGTGACGGTCGTGCCGCGGCCCGCGGCGCTCGCGATCCCGACCGTCCCGCCCCAACTCTCGACCAGACGCTTCGCGATCGCCAGCCCGAGACCGCTGCCGCTCGTCGTCGTGCTGAACTGCGGCTCGAACACGCGCGGCAGGACCTCGGGGGCGATGCCGCGCCCGTCGTCGCGCACCGCCATGTCCGAGGTCCCTCCGTCGGCCCGCGTCGAGACCACCACCCGGGTGGCGCCCGCGTCGCGGGCGTTCTCGCACAGGTTGACGAGGACCTCCACCAGCTCCTCGCGACGCGCCATGCCCAGCACGACGTCGCCCGCCTCGAGCTCCCACACGACCGGTCCGGCGCCCAGCGAGTAGAGGTGCAGCACCTCGCGCGCCACCGCGCTCAGGTCCACGGCCTCGACCGGCTTCCCCTCCGCGGCGGGCAGCGCGAAGCGCGAGAAGGCGCGGGCGATGGCGTCGAGCCGGTCGATCTCGGCCAGGATCCGCTCGCCCGTGGGCGTCAGCACGGCGCCCAGCTCGGCGGGTCGCTCCCGCTGCAGCCGGAGCAGGTGCTGCATCCCCAGGCGGATGGGCGTGAGCGGGTTCTTGATCTCGTGGGCCACCTGCCGCGCCATCTCGCCCCAGGCGAGCACCCGCTGCGCCCGCTGGCCCGACTCCACGTCGGCGGCCGCTTGCACGATGGCCGCGTGCACCGGACCCAGCTCGCGCGGCAGGTCCTCCGGCGTCCCCTGCACCGGCCCGCCGGAGCCGACCGCCAGCGCGGCGCGGCGCAGCCGGTCGAGGGGGCGCGCCAGCGCGCGGGCCGCGATCCCCGAGAGGAGCAGCGCCGCGACCAGCCCGATCAGCGTCGCGACGAGCACGGCGATCCCCAAGTCCTCCTCGCGCCGCTGCAGCGTGACGTCGCCGAGGAGCTCCGGCGCGGCGAGGATGCGGCTCCCCTCGGCGGATCGGGTGAGCAGGCGGTACCCCACCAGGGTCGGTGCCGGTGCGGCTTCCTGTTCCGCGGTGAGCTCCAGCTCGTCGCCGTAAACGAGCCGGGTGAAGGCCGCCGCGGGCACGAGCTGGTCGGTGAGGCCGAGGTCCGTGAGCACCGGGGCGGACACGGCGACCAGGCGCCCGCCCTGCGAGAGCAGCAGCTCCGCATCCACCCGCCGCGACGCTTCCGCGACCGCCGCCGGCGCGGTGTCCGCCTCGACGCCTAACGACGTCCCGGCATCGCGCAGGGTGCGCTGGATGAGCAGCTCCCGCGCCCCGCGGAACTCGCTCCCCAGCCGGGCGTAGCTCCAGGCCGCGAACGCGAGGGTCGGCACCACGAAGAAGACCGCGAGGCTGAGCGTGAGGCGGGCACGCAGCGACCGCAGCGCCCCGGGCCACCAGGCGCGGAACGCCGGCAGCGCCCGCCCGCCCACCACCGACACCACGAACCAGAGCAGCGCCAGCATGGCGCCGTCGAGGGCCAGCACCAGCGCCCCCCGCTGGAGCAGCGCCGAGGCCCCACCCAGCGTGATCAGCGCGTGCGCGTGCCGGATTCCTCCGGGCAGATCGAGCACGCGCTCCCCGCGCACCGACCATCCCACCCGCCGCCAGGTGACCCGCGAGGACGGAGCGGGACCCGGGCGCTCCGGCGGAGCCAGCACCACCTCGTAGGGCGCCGCCGGCTCGGCGACCCCGCCCGCGAGGAAGCGTTGCAGCCGGCTCGGCGGGATCAGGCGCGTGCGCGGGCCCACGCCGACGGTGAGCACGCGATCGCCGAGCGGGATGGCCGCCACGCCGTGAAGCCCCGGCACCGCGAGGAAGGAATGCACCGCGGGCAGTCCCTCCCACACGGCCTCGCGCGCCGCGGCCATCACGCCCTCCGGCGGCAGGTCGAGCGAGGCGAGATCCAGGCTCGCCAGACGCGCCCCGTCCAGGGACCAGAGCGCGAGCGACCCCGGATACCCCTGCTGTTCCAGCGCGCTGCCGTGCCACAACCGATAGAGGTCGCCGGCCGTGCGCGGCTGCACATCCGTCGGCAGTTCCCGGATCAGATGGTCGAGGAGCGCCACGGCCAGCGGATCCGGGGCGTCCCCGAGCCCTTCGAGGTCGCGGGTCGCCAAAGAGATGCGCCCCTCGGTAGTGGCGCCCCACGTCAGCAGCGCCGCGGCCGAACCCGCCACGACGGCGACCGTGGCGATGGTGCCCCGGAACGGCATCGGCTTCAGCGACACCAGCAGCGCGGGGACCCAGAGGTAGGGATACCAGTCGGGCCACGCGCCCACCGGCTGCCAGAGCCAGAGGCCGGCCACCGCCGCCGCGAGCGCGATGGCGCTGGCGACCGCAGCCCACGGCCCCACCCGCGCCGGGACCTCCCGCCCCCGGACCACCGCGGCAGCCAACAGGACCACGGCGGACGCCGCCAGCACCAGTGCGATCTGCCAGGTGAGCCACATGCCGGTCGCGACGCCCGCGGCCGGCGGCGTGATGCCGCGCGCCAGGTTCTGCAACAGGTACGGCGCCGACACCGCGACGAGGAACGCGGCGACTCGGCTCCAGGCGGTGGGCGCGAAACCGCGGCGCCAGAGCGCGCAACCCAGGAGCGTCGCCAGCGTCCCGAGGAGCAGCAACGCGCCCGCGGACGCGGAATACGGCCCCAGCAGCGGTCGGTAATACGTGTCGGGCCAGAACGGCGTCCCCGGTCCGAAGGCCTCCTTGAGCGGGGCCCGCGCCAGCACGACGAGCGCGGCTCCGGCGGGGACCACGGCCCCGATCCCGATCCCGAGTCGCACTCCCCCCGCCGCGCCGACGAGGAGCAGCAGCGCGACCCCCCAGAAGACCGCCCGCCGGGCGCCGCCAAGCAGGCGCTCGCGCGCGACCCCCTGCTCGGGCGGCACCGGCTGCACCGCGAACAGCGTGTCGCCGTTGAGCTGGTAGTCGAACACGTCGGAGTCCGCGGGCGCGCCCCGCGGGTCGAAGAAGCGGAGCCCGTCGCCGGTGCGGCCGGCGAAATCATCCGCGAACGCGCTGCCCGCCGGAGGCGCCGCCGAGTCGCGCGCCAGGAGCATGGTGGCCACGGCGGTGCCCGCTTCCGTCTGGCGGCGCGCGACGAGCCACAGGTAGAATGGAGTCGTGATGGCGGTGAGCGGTGGTCCCTCGGGCGACAGCGCGACGCGCTGGGGGCCTGCCCACGCCAGTGGGCGCCCCGCGGGGTCGAAGAGCGCGATGGCGTGCGTCGGCCTCCGGCCGTCCACCAGCGCGCCTACGTCGAGGAACGCACGGGGCGGGGGCAAGGCGAGCGACGCGGCCGCGCGATCCGACAGCGCACGCAGCATCCCGACCGCGTGCTCGAGCTCGGCGCCCAGGCGCCGGGAATCGGCGTCGATCCGGGCCTCGCGGACCGCCGGCCAGTGCCGCTCGATCCGGCCCAGCCGCCATGTCGCGCCGAGCAGCAGGGCCGCCAGCCCCACCACGAGTCCCGCGCCGATCGCCGTGACCGGCAGGCCCGGCACTCCGCCCGCCGCGGACCGCCGCGTCGCCGCCACCACGAATGCGGCGAGCAGCGCGAAGCCCGCGGCCAGGATCCAGCCCGGCGCGCGCATCCACTCCGCCGCGACGGCGGCCGCGGCGGCCATGGCGGCCACCCAGACCAGCGCCGCGCGTCTCAGCGCCCGACGTCCCGCGTGAACCAGCCGCTCCGCCTCAAGGAACTCACCCCCGATGGAGCGCGGAGCGCCTTCGCCGCCAACCCCCGCCTCATCGTGCCCGTCGGCACCTGCGAGCAACACGGCCCCCACCTGCCTCTCGGGTGCGATACGATCGTCGTCGAGCGCCTCGCGGACGACCTGTCGGCGGAGTTCCGCATCGTCCGCGCGCCCACGGTGGAGTATGGCGTCAACGACCAGACCGTCGCCGCGCTCAGCGGCAATGCGAGCGTGCGGCGGAAGACCCTGCGGCGCTGGCTCAACGATCTGCTCCCCGACTGGGAAAAGGCGGGCGTCGAGGAGTTCCTCATCCTGACCATGCAGGGACACGCCCCGCACCGGGAGGCGCTCGGCACCGTCGTGACCGACCGGGCACGGGTGCGCGTGGTCGACATCCTCGCCCTCGACTTCGGCGCGCTGGCGGACGACCCGACCGGACCGATCCACGGCGGTGAAGTGGACACCTCACTCCTCCTGCATGTCGCCCCAGAGCTGGTCCGGATGGATCAGGCGCGGGACTTTATCTTGCCCGATGACGACCGCCGCCGCTACCGGCGCGGCTCGACCATGAAGCTACCCGCCCTCTCCTCCGGGAGCGTGGGAGAGCCCACCCGCGCCTCCGCCGAGAAGGGCCGCCGCATCTACGCCTTCATACTCGACCGGATCCGTCGGAAGGTGCTCGGCGCGAACGTTGAGGGCGTGAAGGGGTAGGCGGGGACATGCGAACACTCCTCCTGACCCTGGCCCTCGCGGGCCCCGCCGGTCCTGGCGCGAGGAGTCTCGCCGCCCAGGACTTCCTTGACCGTGGCACGTTCGTCATCGTGCAGAACGGCGCCGAGATCGCGCGCGAGGAGTTCGCCATCCGCCCCACCGTGGACCGGCGCGGCCTGAGCGGCGTGCTGGCGGTCTCCACGGTGCGCTTCCGCGATCGCGAGGTGCAGCACGCCCTCGAGCTCGGCGCCGACCAGGCACCCCAGAGCTTCCAGGAGACCACGACCCAGGGAGGACACGTCGTGGCCAGCTACTCGGCGCAGCTCAGCGGCGGACGCTTCAGCGCCCGGATCCGCTCCCGCGAGGGCGAGAGCGCGCGCGAGTTCCCGGTGCGGCCGCCCGTCATCGTGCTCGGCAACGATGCATACAACGAGTTCTACTTCGTGCCGCGTCCCGCCAGCGGACCTGCCCGCGCCGTCTCCGTGGTACGGCCCAGCGACGCTCGGGCCATGGCCGCCACCGTGGCCGCTCAGGGGACCGACACCATCACCATCGGTGAGCGTGCCTTCCCGGTCACGCGTTACGTCCTCCGGATCGCCGACGGCGACGAGCGGCAGTTCTTCATGACCTCGAACGGCGACCTCCTCCGCGTCGCGATCCCGCGGCTGGGCATCGTGGCCACCCGCGTCGAGCAGCCACCCCGGCAGTAGCCCGCAGCAGGCCTGCAGGTCCCCAAGTAAACGGGCGCGACGCGCTCGGCATCCCAAGATGAAACACGGACGGACCTAACCCCTTATATTTGACCTTGGTCAGATGAGGTCCGTGGGGCGCCCCTGACCCCCGTCTCGCGATGAAACTCTAAGCGAGACGTGACGTACAGCACAATGACTTCGACAAAGGGCAGAGTTCCAACATGCGGGCACGATTGATCGTCGGGTGGCTGGTGGTGCTTACCATCATGGCAGCCATTGGGTATGCACAGGAGCCGCCGGCGCGACGCCTCTCATTGGCGGACGCACTGGAGATCGCGCGCCAGAACAACCCCGACTACCGGGGCACCATCAACGACCGCTGGGCCGCGGGACGTCGCTTGACCAGCGCCACCGCGAACCTCTTCACCCCATCGGCCAACATTTCGGCCAGCTCCTACCGTGCGGGTTCGGGGTCGCAGAGCTTCGGCGGCGTGAACTTCCCGGTGAGCCCGTTGACGCGGTCGTCCTGGTCGTTCGGCCTCGACTACCAGCTCTCCGGCGCCACCTTCGCGAACCGGGGGCTGTACCGCGCGGAGCTGCTGGCGACCGATGAGGACATCTCGGGAGCGCGCACGCTCCTCGAGACGTCGGTCCGTTCGCAGTACCTGAACGTGCTCCAGGCCCAGGCCCAGGCGCTGCTGGCGCGCCGCTCGGTCGAGCGATCGACGGAGAACCTGAACCTCGCCCAGGCACGCTACGGCGTCGGCCAGGGAACGCTGATCGATGTGCGCCGCGCCGAGGTCGAGAAGGGCCAGGCCGCGGTGAACCTGCTCCGCGCCGATCAGGCCGTGGAGAACCAGACGCTGGTGCTCTTCCAGCGACTTGGCGTGGCGGGACCTGAGCCGGCGCGTATCGAGCTCACCGATTCCTTCCCGGTGGTGGAGCCGCGCTTCAATGAGGACAGCCTCATGGCGCAGGCCCTGGCTGAGAACCCCGGCCTGCGCGCATTGCGCGCGCGGGAAGCCTCGGCGCGCTGGGCGGTGCGTTCCGCCAATTCGCGGTACCTGCCCAGCCTCAACGTCTCGGCGGGGTACGGCAAGTTCAGCCAGCAGATCGACACCGCCGGATCGATCAGGTCCACGGGCGTGAACCCGTGGAACCTCGCGATCCAGGTCTCGCTGCCGCTGTACGACGGGTTCCAGCGGAACGTGCAGACCGCCCAGGCGCGTGCGCAGCAGGACGACATCCGCCAGTCCATCCGCGGTCGCGAGCTCCAGGTGCGCACCGACGTCTCCGCGGCGTACCGCGCGATCCTCGCGGCGTATCAGGTCATCGCCCTGCAGCAGAGCAACAAGACCGCCTCAGCCGAAGCGCTGGAGCTGGCGACGCAGCGCTACCGCGTCGGCTCCGGGTCGTACATCGAGCTGCTCGACGCCCGCGTGGCCACGGAACGCGCCGACGCCGACTATGTGACCGCCGTCTACGACTACCACAAAGCCGTCGCCGCCCTCGAGAACGCCGTGGGCCGGCCGCTGCGGTAAAGGAAGCGACACCCGAAATGACCACGAAAGCGAAGGTCCTTCTCATCGCCGCCGGCGTCGTCGTGATGGGCGGATTCGTCACGCTCAGCGTCGCCAAGAAACGCCAGCCGTCGGTGGAGGTGCGCCTCGAGAAGGTGGGGCGGCGCGACCTGGTGTCCCTGGTCACGGCCAGCGGCAAGATCCAGCCCAAGCGCTCGGTGGACGTCTCCTCCGACATCACCGGCCGCATCGTGAACCTGCCGGTGGTGGAAGGGCAGTCGGTGGAGCGCGGCCAGGTGCTGGTCCACATCGATCCGGCCCAGTACCAGGCGAACGTCGAGCGGTCCCAGGCCGTGCTGGCCAGCGCGCAGGCCAACGCCAACCAGGCGCGGGCCAACCGCGACCAGGCGGAGCGGTCCTTCGTGCGGGCGCGCGACATCCGGGCGCAGAACCAGCAGTTGGTCTCGCAGGAGGCGCTGGAGCAGGCGCAGACCCAGCGTGAGATCGCGCTCGCCAACTTCGACGCCGCCGAGCGCGGCGTGGACCAGTCGCAGGCGGCGCTCCGCGAGGCGCAGGACCAGCTGCGCAAGACCATCATCCTCGCCCCGATGTCGGGCCGCATCACGCGGCTCGCCGTGGAGGAGGGCGAGGTCGCGGTGCCGGGGACCTTCTCGCGCGAGACGGGCCTTCTGATGACCATCTCGGACCTCTCGGTCATCGAGACCCGGGTCCAGGTGGACGAGACGGACGTGGTGCGGGTGCACCTGGGCGACTCGGCCGAGGTCTCGATCGACGCGTTCCCCGACACCACGTTCACGGGCCACGTGACCAAGATCGGGGACTCGTCCATCCGCGCGGGCGGGGGCGGCGGGCTCACGACCTCCGAGCAGGCGGTGGACTTCGAGGTCGTCATCACCCTCGACAACCCGCCGCGCAACGTGCGGCCGGACCTCTCGGCCACGGCGCGCATCATCACCGACACGCGGCACCAGGTCCTCACCGTGCCGATCATCGCGCTGACGGTCCGCGAGCCCGAGGCGGCCCGCGACACCACGGCCCGCGGGCGTGCCCAGGCGCGGACCGCGGCGCCCGCCGCCCCGGCGCCGAGCGGCCGCGACACCTCGCGCAGCCGCCGCAACCGGGAGATCGAAGGCGTTTTCGTGGTGGACACGACGGGCATGACCGCGCGCTTCCACGCGGTCAAGGTGGGCATCGCCGGGGACGAGTACTTCGAGGTGCTCACCGGCCTCACCGGCGGCGAGACCATCGTGGCCGGCACCTATCAGGCCATCCGCGACCTCAAGAGCGGCGCCCGGGTGCGGGGCACCCCCGAAGCGCGCGGTGCCGGTGGACGCGCCCCCCAGGACACGACGCGCCGCCGGAGCTCCTGATGACGGACGCGATCATCCGCACGCACGACCTGGCGCGCGAGTACCAGATGGGCGCCGAGATCGTGCGGGCGCTGCGCGGCGTGGACCTCGAGATCCAGCGCAACGAGTACGTGGCGATCATGGGCCCCTCGGGCTCCGGCAAGTCCACGATGATGAACCTCATCGGCTGCCTCGACACGCCGACCGCGGGCCAGTACTGGCTGAACGGCGTCGAAGTCTCGCAGATGTCCGAGGACGAGCTGGCGCGGGTCCGCAACCGCGAGATCGGCTTCGTGTTCCAGACCTTCAACCTGCTCCCGCGGGCGAGCTCGCTGCATAACGTCGAGCTGCCGCTCATCTACGCCGGGATCCGGGCCAAGGAACGCCGCGATCGGGCGGTGGCGGCGCTGGAGTCGGTCGGGCTTTCGGACCGCATGGACCACAAGCCCAGCGAGCTGTCGGGCGGCCAGCGGCAGCGCGTGGCCATCGCGCGCGCGCTCGTCACCAAGCCGAGCATCATCCTGGCCGACGAGCCCACCGGCAACCTCGACTCCACCACGAGCGAGGAGATCATGAAGGTCCTCGCGGACCTCCACCAGCACCACAAGCAGACCATCGTGATGGTCACGCACGAGCACGACATCGCAGCCCACGCCGAGCGCATCGTGACCCTGCACGACGGCAAGATCTCCTCCGACTCCCGCAAGGCGGCGTAGGCCCGCATGCCGCTGCTCGAAGCGGTGCGCCTGGCGCTGGGCATGATCCGCGCCCAGAAGCTCAAGAGCTTCTTCTCGCTGGTGGGCGCGTTCATCGGCGTCACCTTCCTCATCGGCGTCATCTCGATCGTCAACGGGATGGACCGCTACATGCGGGAGGACTTCGCCGCCAAGCTCTTCGGCGTCAACACCTTCACGCTGCGCTACCGGCCTTTCGTGCACACCGGCGACGTGAGTGAAGAGGAATGGCGCGGGTGGCTGCGCCGGCCCAAGCTCCGTGAGGCGGACTTTCACGCCATCCGCGACGCGCTCGACCCCGAGGTGCTCGTCGGCATCGAGAGCTACAACCAGGTCGAAGTGGTGGTGGGTCAGAAGCGGTCGCGGAACATCGAGGCGCGCGGCGTCTCCGACACGTACTTCCGCATCCGCAACTACGACATGGCGCAGGGCCGCACCTTCACGCCGTTGGAGGTGGAGCACGGCGCCAACGTGGTCGTGATCGGGAGCGAGGTGGCCGAGAAGTTCTTCGGCGACGTGGCCCCGCTGGGGCGGACCATCCGCGTCGCGGGCTTCCCGTACCGCATCATCGGCGTCGCCAAGGCCCAGGGACGGGTGTTCGGCCAGTCGCTCGACAAGTTCGTGATCGCCCCGTACACCTCGCAGATCAAGAAGGCGGTGAACCCGCACCTCATCGTGGACGGCGTCATCGTCAAGGCGCCCACCCTGCCCGCGATGCAGGCGGCGATGACCCAGGTCGAGGCGGTGATGCGCACCCGCCGGCACCTCCGGCCGGGCCAGGACAACAACTTCCACCTCGAGACCCAGAGCGACGTGCTCGACTTCTGGACCAAGTTCTCCAAGATCCTCTACACCGCGCTCCCCCTGCTGGTCGGGATCTCGCTGGTGGTGGGCGGCATCGTCATCATGAACATCATGCTGATGGCGGTCTCGGAACGCACCCGTGAGATCGGTATCCGCAAGTCGCTCGGCGCACGGCGGCGCGACATCCTGTCCCAGTTCCTGGTCGAGGCGGCGACCCTCTCGACCACCGGAGCGCTCATGGGTATCGTGACGGGGATCGGCCTCGCCAAGCTGGTGGACCTCACCACGCCCCTGCCCTCCAGCGTCTCGCTGAACTCCATCCTGCTCGGCATCGCGTTAGGCATCGGGGTGGGGGTGATCGCGGGGGTGTATCCTGCCAGCCGCGCGGCTCGGCTCGACCCCATCGCCGCTCTGAGGTTCGAGTGAGCACCTCCGGCCTCGGGTCGGCGTTGACGTCGCTGCGCGAAGGCGTCGCCATCGCGCTGGATGCGCTGCGCGCCAACAAGGTGCGCGCGGGCCTCACCATCCTCGGCATCGCCATCGGCGTCATGGTCGTGGTGGCCATGGCGGGCACCATCACCGGCATCAACCAAAGCGTGGCCGAGAGCTTCTCGCAGGCGAGCCCCAAGACCTTCTACGTCTTCCGGTTCTTCCAGGGCGGCGTCACCGTGGACGACGGCTCCGAGGAATCGCAGCCCTGGCGCCGGAACCCGCCGCTCAGCCCCGAGGAGACGGAGGTCATCCGGAACCTCCCCAGCATCGACGCCGCGATCATCGAGGAGAACGCCTCGGCCTCCGAGGTCCAGTCAGGCCGGGACCGGGCCACCAACGTCAACATCTTCGGGCGCAGCCAGCAGTGGCTTACCGTCCTGGGCGGCGACGTCACCCGGGGCCGGAACTTCACCACGCTCGAGGACGCCTCCGCCGACAAGGTCGTCGTCATCAACGCCAAACTCGCCGAGCGCCTGTTCGCCGAGCGCAATCCGATCGGCGAGCCGCTCCGGATGCACGGGCAGGAGTACACCGTGATCGGCGTGTACACGGCCCCCACCAACCTCTTCGCCGGGCCGCCCAACCAGTCGGAGATCTACCTCCCGCACTCGACCTTCCAGCGGCACGTCCCGTTCTGGCCGGGCTGGGCGGACCTGGTCGTGCGTCCCCGCGAGTCCGCCACCGTGGACCAGGCGCTGGACGAGGTCACCGCCGCGCTCCGCCGCATGCGGCGCCTGCACCCGGGCCAGGAGAACAACTTCGCCACCGTCACCCAGGACAAGCTGCTGGAGCTCTGGGGCCAGCTCACCGGCGTCTTCTTCGCCGTGATGCTGGGCCTCTCGAGCGTCGGGCTGATGGTGGGCGGCGTGGGGGTCGTGGCCATCATGATGATCAGCGTCACCGAGCGGACCCGCGAGATCGGCGTGCGCAAGGCGCTCGGCGCCACCCGCCGCGAGATCCTCTGGCAGTTCCTGGTCGAGGCGGCCACGCTCACGCTCATCGGCGGCGGCGTGGGCCTCGGCGTCGGGGCGCTCATCTCCTACGGCGTCTCTCACCTCACCCCCGTCCCGTCCACCGTGCCGCTCTGGTCGGTGGTCGTGGCGCTGCTCGCCTCGGGGCTCACCGGGATCGTGTTCGGCCTGGTGCCCGCGAACCGGGCCTCGCGACTCGACCCGGTGGAGGCCCTCCGGTACGAGTAGGTAGCTTCCAGCCGTGCCGATCACCGACGCCTTCGTCCTCGCGCTCCGCGCGATCTGGTCCCACAAGCTGCGCTCGTTCTTCACCCTGCTCGGCATCATCGTGTCGGTCGGGTTCCTCGTGGCCGTGCTCGCCATCATCCACGGGATGAACGCGTACGTCCGCGAGAACATCGTGCAGGCGCTCGCCGGCTCCAACACCTTCCAGGTGCGGCGCGACCCGCTCCTCTCGGGCTTCAACTTCGACGAGCTGGAATGGCAGCGCATCGCGCGCCGCCCGCTCGTCTCCCGGGAGGACGCCGAGGCCGTGAGGCGCGCGATCCCCGACGCCGAGGCCGTGGCGATGCAGAGCGGCTTCCCGCCGCCCTTCTCGCAGCTCAAGTGGCACGGCCAATCCACCGACGGCGTCATCACCATCGGCATCACGCCGGCCTGGCACCGCATCCAGGAGCACCAGTTCGCCTTCGGCCACGGCCTGGCCGACGTGGACATCGCGCAACGGCGCGCCGTCGCGGTGATCGGATGGGACGTCTACACTCAGCTCATGGGCGAGCAGGTCCAGCCCCTCGGCCAGCAGGTGCGGGTGAACGGCCACGAGGTGACGGTGGTGGGCGTGGTCAAGCACCGCGGCACCGTCCTCGGCCAGTCGCGGGACAACATGATCCTGCTCCCCTTCCCCGCCTTTGAGACCTTCTTCGGGCGGGGGAAGACCACGGTGGTCTTCGTGAAGGTGGCGGACGTCGGCCTCATGAGCGCCGCCATGGCCCGCGCCGAGGAGGCGATGCGCATCCGGCACCACCTCCGGCCGATGCAGGACAACGACTTCACCATCGAGGCCTCGGACGCGCTGGTCGGGTTCTGGAACCGGCTCACCTCCCTGCTCTTCGCCATCATCCCGAGCGTGGTCGCGATCGGGGTCCTGGTGGGCGGCATCGTCATCATGAACATCATGCTGATGAGCGTGAACGAGCGGACCCACGAGATCGGCATCCGCAAGTCGCTGGGCGCCCGGGCGCGCGACATCCGGCGCCAGTTCCTGATCGAGGCGGTCACCATGTCGGTGCTCGGCGGCGCGGCGGGGGTGGTGGCGGGCACACTCTTCTCCGCGCTCATCGCCGTCGCCACGCCGCTCCCCGCGCGCGTGAGCGGCCTCTCGGTCCTCGGCGCCCTCGCGCTCGGCGCGGGGGTGGGCGTGGTGTTCGGCGTCGTGCCGGCGGCCCGGGCCGCGAAGCTCGACCCGGTGGTCGCCCTGCGGGCCGAGACATGAACTTCTTCAGCCGGGTCCGGATGGTGGGCGAGGGCGTGTTCATCGCGCTCGACGCCATGCGCAGCAACAAGCTCCGGTCGGCACTCACCATCCTGGGTGTGCTCATCGGCGTGGCGACGGTGATGACGATGGCGTCCCTGATCCAGGGCATCAACAACGACATCACCTCGCAGATCGAGAACGCGGGCCCCACCACCTTCTACGTGGTGTGGTGGTGGAACGGCGGGCTCCAGGTGGGCCGCCCCCCGGACGAGATCCGGCAGCGGCCTTTCCTCTACAAGACCGAGGCCGACGCCATCGAGCGGCTCCCCCAGATCCAGTACGCCGCGATGTACGGGATCACCCAGCAGCGGGTCGCCTACAAGGGCGACCAGACGCGCGCCCTCAGCGTGTACGGCGGCGGCCGCCACGGCATCGAGATCGATGGCGGTGTCATGATCGCGGGCCGGAGCTTCACCCAGGACGAGGAGCACGTTGGCTCCCCGGTCGTGGTGCTCTACGAGGAGGTCGCGGACCGCCTCTTCGGGGGCGAGATCCCGCTCGGCAAGGTGGTGCGGATCGGGACGCGCGGGTACCGGGTGATCGGTATCTACCGGCGCCCGGACAACCTCTTCGCCTCCGACGGCCAGGATGAGACCGTGGTCATCCCCTTCGAGAGCCTGCGCCACAACTTCCGCTTCCCGGAGGAGCAGAACTCCATCGTCGTCAAGCCGAAGGAGGGGGTCTCGATCATGCAGGCGCAGGACGCGGTCACGCGCGAGCTGCGCCGGCTCCGGAGCCTCCGGATCGACCAGCCCAACAGCTTCGACCTGGTCACCCAGACGCAGATCCTGGATACCTGGAACAACCTCACCAGCGTCTTCTTCCTGGTGATGCTGGTGCTGGCGGGCGTATCGCTGATGGTGGGCGGCATCGGCGTGACGGCCATCATGATGGTGTCGGTCACGGAGCGCACCCGCGAGATCGGCATCCGCAAGGCGCTTGGCGCTCGGCGGGTGGACATCCTGTGGCAGTTCCTCGTCGAGGCCGCGACCCTCACCCTGTTAGGCGGCGCGGCGGGCATCCTCATCGGCGGCGGCACGGCCACGCTGGTGAGCAGGTTCACCCCCATCCCGGCGGTGGTGCCGATCTGGTCGGTGCTGACCGCCGTGGGCGCCAGCATCGCGGTGGGCATGGTCTTCGGGGTGTTCCCGGCGAACCGCGCCGCACGCATGGATCCGGTGGAGGCGCTCCGGCACGAGTGAAGGCCCTCTGGCTCGAGGAACGGCGCCTCACGCTCAAGGGCGACGTGCCGACGCCAGTGCCCCCCGACGGCGAGGCGCTGGTGAGAGTGCTGCGGGCGGGCATCTGCAACACCGATCTCGAGATGGTGCGCGGGTACTACCCCTACACCGGCGTCCTCGGTCACGAGTTCGTCGGCATCGTCGAGCGTGGGCCGGACACGCTCCTGGGACGGCGCGTCGTGGGAGAGATCAACGCAGTGTGCGGCAGGTGCGGCGCCTGCCGGGCCGGAAGGCCGACCCACTGCGAACGGCGCACCGTGCTGGGCATCGTGAACCGTCACGGCGCGTTCGCGGAGTACCTCACCCTTCCCTGCGCCAACCTGCATGTGGTGCCCGACGAGGTCTCGACCGACGCGGCCACCTTCACCGAGCCATTGGCGGCGGCGCTCGAGGTCCAGGAGCAGGTGGCGGTCGGGTCCGGCGATCGGGTGCTGGTCGTGGGCGACGGGAAGCTCGGCCAGCTCATCGGGCAGACGCTGGGCCTGACCGGTTGCGACCTGTTGGTGATCGGGAGGCATGCCGCGAAGCTGGAGTTGCTGTCCGCCCGAGGCATCACGACCGGCGCGGCGGACGCGGTGAAGCCGAGCACCTACGACATCGCGGTGGAGTGCACCGGCAACCCCGAGGGATTCGCGCTGGCGCGTAAGGCGCTTCGCCCGCGCGGAACGCTGGTCATGAAGAGCACCTACGCGGGCGCGCTGACGCTCGACGCCTCCGCGATCGTGGTGAACGAGATCACGCTGGTCGGGTCTCGCTGCGGGCCCTTCGCGCCGGCGCTCACCCTGCTCGCGGAGGGGCGCGTGGAGGTGGAGCCGTTGATCCACGCCCGCTATCCGCTGCGGGACGGCCTCGCCGGGTTCGCCGAGGCCGCCCGCAACGGTGTGCTGAAGGTCCTGCTGTCCAACGAGTGAGCGGACGAACGTCCGCGCCCTCGTCCCGCTCTAGCTGCGGCAGCCGCCCGTGGTGCCGGTCCACGTTCCGGCGTCGCCGGCGAGAGTCTGCCACGTCCCGCTCATCGATGTGCCTGAGATCGTACCGCCGGCCGTGCCGCCGGTGTAGGTGAGGGTGATGGTGCTGCCCGACACGGACCCCGTGAGCTGAAGACTGGGGCTCCCGCTCACGTCCACGGCGACCCCGAACACGCTGTTGCCCGTCTTCACGAGGTTCCAGACCCCGGCGGCGTCGCCGATATAGGTGCCGCAGAAGACCTGGACCGCGCCGCTGTGCACCACGAAGACGCCGGTGCCACCGGCACCGGTGAACGTCCCCGAGATCCTCCCGCCGCTGTACGCGCCGGTGAAGGTGAACGCCGGGCTGGTGGTGGTGAAGTTCAGCGCCTTGGTCGTGGTGTTGTAGGTACCGGTGATGGTCGTGCAGATGGCCGAGGCCAGGTACAGGCAGCCGTTGACGGCGACGACGGCCATGGAGCCGGACGCGTCGAACTGGATCCCTCCGCCGACGACCCTTGCCGAGGCCGCCGATCCTTCGATGGTGATGGAGATGTCACCGGTGATGGCGCTGCCGGCCAGGGTCCCGTTGAACTCGACCGGCGTGCCGGCGCCGGGGTCCGGGACGGCCGCGGGCCCGGTGCTGTCCTTGCTGCAAGCGGCCAAGGCCAGGATGGCCGCGGCGCCGGTGCATCGGAGTGTGGTGCTTACGCGCATGTTCTCCCCCTCATGAAGGTGTGATGCAATGACCGTTCGCTTGTCCCGCCCGGCGCGCGAGCGTCAGCGGCGCCGCTGCTGCTGCAGCTGCTGCAGCCGCTCCAACCACGCGCGCAGGCACTCCTGGAAGCGCGCAGCGTTCCGCGAGGAGAGCCGGATGCGATCCCCGCTGGCCGTGACGCACAGGTACGGACTCCGCGAGCTGCGCCCGATACTGACACCGAAGTTCAGCGCGTGGACGGTGCCGGCGGTCGTGATGGTGGCGCCGCCGACGGCCGTACGGTCGATCTTGGATAGGGACGCGGACGCGTAGTTGACATAGGGAGTGAGCGCGATGCGGTCGCCCACGAAGAGCTCGTAGCCCGCTCCCACCGTGAAGCCGGGGCCGCCGGTGCCCTTGAAGTTCCCCGTGGTGTCCTCGACGTCCACCCGGTTCCAGGTCCCTGCGCCGCGGACGTAGAGGTTCCCCGCGAGGTAGTACGAGAACCCGACCGAGCCGTAGATGATGTTCGAGCTCTGGTCGCGGTTGCGCTGGTAATGGCCCCCCAGCTCGAAGCGCAGCCGCGCGCCGAACTGGTGGCCCAGGAGCAGCACCACGTCCGAGGCGCTGAGCTGATCCCCCGCGCAGTTGCTGTCGCAGGTGAGCTTGAAGTTCCCGCCGCCGAACCCCAGCGCACTGTACGCGCCGCTGGCGCGCACCATCTCGAGGTGCTGCGCGCGGACGGGCGTCGCGACCGCCAGGGCCGCGAGGCACGCTACCATGACACGAGACGACTGATGCGACATTGCGTTCCTCCGTTCGATGGTGGCCGACTTGTCGGCCGTCACAGCCTGACGAACACCGCCACGAAGTCGGCCGGCTCCTCGTGACCGTTGCCTTCGAAATCCCAGGCGGACTCCGCACCTCGTAGTGAGAGCTCGTCCGCGCCGAGCCGGAAGCCGACCCTCTCCTTCACGTCCGCGCCCGGCTGTGCGAACTCGAGCTCGTGACCGTTCGCCGCGTACGTCCCTCCGATGCTCTGGCTCCCCCGGCCGACGACGTCCCACGCCAGGATGTAGGTCCCGGCCGTCAGGCTCAGCGTGACCGTGCCCCGGAGATCGATCACCACGTCGATCACGCGCTCCGGACGCTCCCGGCTCGTGTACTGCCACCGCGTGGCGGACCAGCTGCCGAGCAGGGCGCCATCGGAAGGGCTCCGTTCCGACGGGTCCCGCCCGTCTGGCATCAGGCTCGCCAGTACAGGACCGGCGGGGATCGGTCTCAGTCGCACGCCACCACCCGGGCCCGGAGCCCCATCGTCTTGTCAGACATCGCTTGGCGCGGTTAACTCTCCGCACACTAGCACCCGGGACTTAGCCGAGTCTCCATCGGGAGCTTATCGGTCGGATAAGGGTTGTAAGCCATTGGGCGGGCGATGCTTAGACTGACGACGTTGGGCGCTATCGACCTCCGGGACCGGCTCGGACACCCGGTCCGGGAGGTCCTGGCGCAGCCCAAGCGGGTCGCCCTGCTGGTCCATCTGGCCGTCGAGGGCCGGCGCGCGCCCGTATCGCGGGACCGCCTCCTGGCGCTCTTCTGGCCGGAGTCCGACGAAGCGCATGCGCGCAATACCCTCTCGCAAGCGCTCCACCATCTCCGCCAGGCGTTAGGTCCGGGTGTCATCGAGAGCCAGGGCGTGCACCTGGTCGGCGTGAGCGCCGACGAGCTGTGGTGCGACGCCACCGCCTTCGGCGACGCGCTGGAGCGCGGCGACACCGAGCTGGCGCTCGACCTCTATCGCGGTGAGTTCTGCTCGACGCTCTTCGTCAGCGGCGCCGCCGAGGTCGACCAGTGGCTCGACGAACAGCGACGGCTCCTCCGCGGACGCGCCCTCGCGGCCGCGCGCACGCTCGCCGAAGCCCTGGCCGAACGCGGCGATCGCGAGGGCGCCGCGCGGGCGGCGCGACGGGCGCTGGCCATGCGACCGGACGACGAGGCCGACGTCCGCGCGCTGCTGGCCCTGCTTGAACGGCTCGGCGATGCCGCGGGGGCGCTGACGGCCTATCAGGAGTTCGCCCGGCGGCAGGCGGCGGAGCTGGAACTCGAGCCGGCGGCCGAGACCACGCAACTGGCCGACGCCATCCGGCGCCGTCGGGAGCGATCGGCCACCGCGGGCGGTGGCGCAGACCAGCCGGACATCGAACCAAGTCAGGTGGGGACGGCGGCATCGGGGCCCGCGGTGGCATCGCGCCCCGGGCGGTGGCGCGGACGTCACACGGCGATCGCCGCCGCGCTCGCCCTGGTCTTCATCGCCGGCGCTCTCGTGCTGCGTCCTCGCGCCGCACCACCTCCCGACTCCGCAGCGCACACCGTCGCGGTGTTCCCGTTCACGGTTCGCGGCGGACCGGACCTCGCCTATCTCGCCGACGGCATGGTGGACCTGCTCAGTGCCAAGCTCGACGGCGTGTCGGGATTCCACGCCGCCGATCCGCGCAGCGTGATCGCGGCCGTCGCCTCGCAGGCCGGGGCCGGTCCGCCGTCGGCGGCGGTCGCGACCCGGACCGCGCTGCGCCTCGGCGCCGGCTGGTACATCAGCGGCGAGGTGATCGAGGTCGCCGGCCGACTGCAGATCCGCGCCGCCCTGTACGACTCGCGGGCCGCCAGACCGGCCGCCTCGGCGACGGTCGCGGGCGACACGACGTCGGTGTTCGAGCTGGTCGATGACTTGACGGGGCAACTGCTGGTGGGCTTCGGGAGCGGGCGAGACACCTCATTGACGCGGCTGGCGTCCGTGACCACCCACTCGCTGCCGGCGCTGAAGGCGTTCCTCGCCGGCGAGCAGGCGATGCGCGCGGGCCGCGACGCCGCTGCCGCCGAAGCGTTCCGCGAGGCCGCGACGCTGGACACCACCTTCGCCCTGGCGCAGTACCGGCTCGCCATGAGCGCGACCTGGGTGACCGTCCGCGGCGCCACGGACAACGCCACCATCGTCCTCATGGCCGCAGCCGCGGCCCGGCATGCCGAACACCTGACGCCCCTCCTACGCGACCTGCTGTCGGCCTATACAGCGTACAAGGAGGTCCGCGCCGACGAGGCCGAACGCACCTATCGCCGCGTGACCGAGGGCCATCCCGACAACGTCGAAGCCTGGTTCATGCTGGGCGAGACCTTCTTCCACTACAACCCGCTGCGCGGCCGCCCGCCGGAGGAGGCCCGGCAGGCCTTCGAGCGCGTGCTGGCGCTCGACCCGACGAACACGCATGCCATCCTGCACCTGGCCCGGCTCGCGGCACTCGACGGGCATGACGGCGAACTGGACTCGCTGGGCCGCATCTACCTGGCGCGCTACAGCGACGCCGAGCGGACCCTCGAGGTGCGTACGCTGCTCGCGTCGTTGCACCACGACCCCGAGGAGCGTCGCGCCATCGCGCGCGAGGCCATCGGTACCGACGCGGTCGTCATGGCGTCCCTGCTCCAGGCGGCGCTGGTATATGCCCAGGATCTCGACCTGTCGCGGGCGCTGGCGTCGTCCTATCTGCGCGTACCGAGGGACTCGGTGGTCGGCCGGGTGGGGGCGCTCCTGATCGCCGACCTCGAGCTGAGTGCCGGGCGCTGGTCACGCCGGCCCGCGCTCGAGCTGATGGGCGCATCGCTGGACGACGACTGGCTGCTCGAATCCCGCGCCCTGCTCGCTGCCTGCCGGGCGGTCCCGGTGTCCCGCGCCCGCCTCATCGGACTGCGCGACACCATCGCCGCCCGGCGGCCCTATCCGGGGTTGACCCGCGCGGGGTTTTCCGGCGGGTCGCAGCAAGGCGAGAGCATGCGGGCGTATCTGCTCGGACTGCTCAGTGCGCGCCTGGGCGACACCGCCCAGGTCCGCGCGCGTCTCGCCGAGTTGCTCGCGGTGCGTGGGAGCGGGCGGGTCGAGGTCGCCCAGGGCCTCGCGCACACGCTGAAAGCCGAGCTGGCGTGGGCGGCCGGTGACCCGGCCCGGGCGAGGGTCGAGCTCGAGCGGTTCCCGTTCCACATATCCCTCGAGGTGGGCCACTGGGGCATGCACGAGCGGTTCCTCATGGCGGAGCTGCTGCAAGCGCTCGGCCGTGAGGATGAGGCGCTGGACTGGTACCTCAGCTACCCGGCCGGCTACGACCAGCCCTGGGTCGCGCCGGCGCACCTGCGCGCCGCCGAGATCTATCAGCGGCTGGGGAACCGGGAGCGCGCCGAGTTTCACTACGCGCGCTTCGTACGCCTGTGGGAGGACGCCGATCCCGAGTTCCAGCCGATGGTCGCCGGGGCGCGTGAGACGCTCGCGCGGCTCCGGTCACACTCCTAGCCGCCCGGCCGACGACGCGTCTACCTTACTGCGCATGCGACTCGACCTCCTCGCCATCGCCGCCCATCCCGACGACGCCGAATTGACCTGCGGCGGCACCCTCGCCCTCGCGGCGCGTCAGGGTCACAAGGTCGGCATCCTGGACCTCGTCGCGGGCGAGGCGGGCACCCGCGGGTCGGCCGCCAAACGCATGCGGGAGGCCACGCGCGCGGCGCGCGCGCTCGGGGTCCACGCGCGGGAGAACGCGGGGCTCAAGGACGCGCACCTCCACAACACCGACGAGACCCGCCGGACGGTCATCACCTGGCTCCGGCGATTCCGTCCCCGTACCGTCATCCTCCCCTACGCCGTCGGCCGGCATCCCGACCACCGTCTCGCGTCCGAGATCGCGCGGGACGCGTGCTTCCTCGCCGGACTCGCCAAGTACGACGCGCCCGGCAAGCCGCATCGCCCCGCGAAAATCCTGTACGCGCTCGCCTACCGTGAGGACCCGGTCAAGCCGACCTTCGTGGTGGACATCTCGCGGACGTTCGCGGCCAAGATGCGCGCCATCCGCTGCTATGCGTCGCAATTCGATGCCGCGGACTCGGCCGGCGAGATCTACCCCACCGGCCAGCACCTCTATGAGCTGATCGAGACCCAGTCGGCCCACTACGGCTCGCTCATCCGGACTCGCTTCGGCGAGCCCTTCTTCACGCACGAGACAATGGCCGTGGACGACGTCACGAGCCTCGCCGTCCAATCCATGTAGCGCCGCCGGGGCGCTTTGGCGCCCCGGCGCGAGACGACTACATTTGTCCCACATGCTCGAACGGATCTACCTCGACCACGCGGCCACCACGCCGGTGCGCCCGGAGGTGCGGGACGCCATGCTCCCGTTCCTCGGGGAGGCGTTCGGCAACCCGTCCTCCGGCCACCATTTCGGCCGCATGGCCCGCGCCGGCCTGGAGAACGCGCGGAAGCAGGTCGCCGCGGCTCTGGGCGCCGACGTGCGCGAGATCATCTTCACCTCCGGCGGGACCGAGGCCGACAATCACGCCGTCATCGGCTGCGCCGTGGCGCGGCAGAACGGCGGCGACCTCTCGCACGCGCACCTCGTCTCGGCGCCCACCGAGCACAAGGCGCTCCTCGGCGCGCTGCACGAGGCCGAGCGGTTAGGCGCGCGGGTGACGATGCTGCCGGTGGACCGGGACGGCCAGGTGGACCTCGCCGCCCTCGACGACGCCCTCGCCGGGAAGGCCGGCGGCGGGACGCCGTGCCTCGTGTCCCTCATGTGGGTCAACAACGAGACAGGCGCCGTCCAGCCGATCGCGGCCATCGCGGCGAAGTGCGCGGCCGCCGGCGTCCCGTTCCACACCGACGCCGTCCAGGCCTTCGGCAAGGTGCCGGTGCGCCTGGCGGACCATCCGGGCATCACGCTCGCCTCCTTCTCCGCCCACAAGATCGGCGGCCCCAAGGGGGTCGGGGCGATCTTCATCCGCGATCGGAAGGGCGTCGCGAGCATCCTCCACGGCGGGGGCCAGCAGGGGGGCCTCCGGCCCGGCACCGAGAACGTCCCGGGCGTCATCGGTCTCGGGACCGCGTCGGAGCTGGCCGCGCGGGAGCAGCCCGCGACGCGCGAGCGCCTCGCGTCCATCCGCGACGCGGTGCAGGCCGCGCTCTCGGGCGCCGTGCCGGACGTGGTGGTGCACGCCGCCGGCGGGTCGGCGCGGGCGCCCAACATCCTCAGCGTCAGCGCCCCCGATACCGACTCCGAGGCGATGCTGATGCACCTCGACCTCGCGGGCCTGGCGTGCGCGTCGGGGTCGGCGTGCAACACGGGTTCGGTCGAGCCGTCGCACGTGCTCGCCGCCATGGGGGTCCCGCGGGAGCTGGCGATCGGCGCGGTGCGCATGTCCTTCGGCGCCCTGTCGTCGCCGGACCAGGTCCCCCGCATCGCCGAGACGTTCGCCCAGGTCGTGGCCAAGGTGCGCAAGCTCCGTGCGGCGCTCGGCCGCGCGCGGGCGGCGGCGTCCGCCTGACGGTCGCCCCGGTGCCCACACCCCGCCTGCCGCGCCACCGCTCCCCCCGCCGCTGATGCCGCCCCGCGTCCTGGTCGCCATGTCCGGCGGCGTCGATTCGTCGGTGGCCGCGGCGATGCTCGTCGAGCAGGGGTGCGACGTGGTCGGCGCCACGATGCGGCTCTTCTGCTACGCCGACGGCACCGTGCCGGACCGCCCCTGCTGCTCGCTCGACTCCGTGAACGACGCCCGCGCCGTGGCCGACCGCCTCGGCATCCCGCACTACACGCTCAACCTCGCCGACCAGTTCGGGCGCGACGTCATCGGCAACTTCGTCGAGGAGTACGCGCGCGGGCGCACCCCGATCCCCTGCGTCCGCTGCAACTCGTTCACCAAGTTCTCCGACCTCGCGGCCCACGCGGACGCGCTGGACTGCGACGCGATCGCCACCGGGCACTACGCCCGCGCCGATCACGGGCGCCTGTACCGGGGCCGCGACCGCGCCAAGGACCAGTCGTACTTCCTGTGGGGGATCGCCCGCGACGTGGTCGCGCGGATGCGCACACCGGTGGGCGCGCTCACCAAGGCCGAGACCCGAAGCGCGGCCCGGCGTTTCGGCCTAACGACCGCCGAAAAAGCCGAGAGCCAGGAGATCTGTTTCGTGCCGGACGGCGACTACGTCGCCGTGCTGGAGGAGCGCCTCCCGGCCGGCGCCGCCGCGCTGAGCCCGGGTCCCATCGTCACCACGGCGGGCGACGTCATTGGCGAGCACGCCGGCTTCGCCCGGTACACCATCGGCCAGCGGCGCGGGCTCCCCGGCGGCCGCGGACGGCCGCTCCACGTATTGGCGATCCGGCCCGACACCCGCGCGGTGGTGGTCGGCGAGGCGGAGGAGCTCGACCGCTGGACCGTGGAGCTGGACGAGGTCAACTGGCTCGCCGAGCCGATGGGGCCCGGGGACGCCTGCGAGGTGCAGGTGCGGAACCACGCCAGGGCGGTCCCCGCGGAGGTCGCCTCGATCGAGGGCGGGCGCCTCGCGCTGCGGCTCCTCGAGCCGGCGCGGGCGGTGGCGCCGGGGCAGAGCGGCGTCCTCTACCGCGGCGACCTGGTGCTCGGTGGGGGCGTGATCGGCTGAGCGGCGGCGCCCGCTGCGCTCGCCCGCTGGACATCCGGTGATCCCTCCCGCAAGCTATAGCCGTGGAAGTCATCCTCATCCGGCACGCCAAGGCCGGCGAGCGCGACGCCAACACCTGGCCCGACGACGACAAGCGTCCGCTCACTCCCGACGGCGCCGCCGAGCAGCGCGAGGCCGCGCGGGTGATGAAGCGGATGGGGATCCGGTTCGAGTTCCTGGTCACCAGTCCCTTGCTGCGCGCCCGCCAGACCGCCGACGCCATCGCTGAGGCCTACCGCCTCGACGAGCCACCCCAGGTCGCAGACAGCCTCGGCCACGCGTACACCGTTGACGCCGTCATCACGCTCCTCGGCAAGTTCCCGCCGGACGCGCGGGTCGCGCTGGTCGGCCACGAGCCGGATCTCTCGCACCTGGCGGCGGCCCTGATCAGCGCGGACGGCGGCACGCGCATCGACCTCAAGAAGAGCGGCGTCATCGGCATCGAGTTCGAGGGTGCGGCGGTGGCCGGTGCGGGCGCCCTGGTCTTTCACCTCAAGCCCGGCCATCTGCGAAAGCTCGCCACATAGAGGGCCGGTCCTCCACAAAAGCAAGGCGCCCCGTTGCCGGGGCGCCTTGGAGGATACGAGCTGCGCGCGGATCGCCTAGAGCTGCTCCTCGTCGCGCACCACCGTGATCATGCCGGTCATCGAGCCGTGCTGCGGCCCGCAGTTGAAGGTGCAGAACCACTCCCGGCCCCCGACCCAGTCAGCGACGAAGCTGACCTCGGCCGGCACGCCCGGGTAGGCGGTGATGTCGACTTCGTCCTTCCCCATCACCTTGAAGCCGTGCGCCGAGTCCATCGCGCGCAGGGTGACGTGGACGGTGTCTCCGCGGTGCACGCGGATGACCTGGGGTGTGAAATGGCCCATGCGGGCCTCGATCACGACGTCAACGCGCCGCGGCCGGTGGGGCGTGGCGCTGAGTGACAGAGCGACACCGCCCAGAAGGCCGGCGGTCACGAGCAACTTGGCGGCGAACGTGGTCATCGTATCCTCGGTACAGGTTGCGTCCAGTCCGGACCGTCGGCGGCATCGTCCGGAGCCATGAGTTTGTGAAAAAAGTCACAAAGTGGTGTGAAAAAAAAACGACACTTTGTGAAAAGAATCACAAGCTTCCTGCTCGCAATATAGAGGCACCCGCCGCGCAAGAAAAGAGGCAAATCCGGGGCCGGTTCCGCGGAGCCCTGTCCCGTGACCCGCGTCACGCTATATTCCGAGCCGCCAGAACGACTTGCCACCCATCCACAGGAGACCGAGGCTCATGGCCAAGAAGCCCGCGAAGAAGACGGCGTCCAAGTCGGCGAAGCCCGCCGCCAAGAAGGCAGCGACGAAGAAGGCGACCTCGAGCATGGGCGCGAACGAGGGCTACTGCGTGAAGTGCAAGGCGAAGCGCGCGATCTCGAACCCGAAGACCGTGAAGATGGCCAACGGCCGGCCGGCATTGAAGGGAACTTGTCCGGTGTGCGGTACGGGCATGTTCAAGATCCTGCCCCCGTCCTGACGATGGGCAAGACCGAGCAGTACCTCGCCGAGGTCTCGAAGTACAGCGCGAAGAACTACCAGCCGCTCCCGGTGGTGATCGAGAAGGGTGAGGGAGCGTGGGTGTGGGACGTCGAGGGGAAGAAGTACCTCGACTGCCTGAGCGCGTACTCGGCCCTCAACCAGGGGCACCGCCACCCGGCGATCGTGAAGGCGGCGAAGGACCAGCTCGACCGCGTGACGCTGACGTCGCGCGCCTTCCATAACGACCAGATGGGTCCGTTCGTCAGGGACATCTGCGAGCTCACCGGCTTCGCGAAGGCGCTGCCGATGAACTCGGGCGCCGAGGCGGTGGAGACGGCGCTGAAGGCGGTGCGGAAGTGGGGGCACAAGGTGAAGGGGGTCCCGGAGAACCGGGCCGAGATCATCGCGTGCGCGAACAACTTCCACGGGCGCACCATCGCCATCATCTCGATGTCCACCGAGGCGCAGTACCGGGACGGCTTCGGCCCCATGACGCCGGGCTTCAAGATCGTGGAGTACGGCGACGCCGACGCGCTCGAGCGGGCGATCACCCCCAACACGGTCGCGTTCCTCGTGGAGCCGATCCAGGGGGAGGGCGGCGTGATCATGCCCCCCGACGGCTATCTCCGGCGGGTGCGGGAGATCTGCACCAAACACCGGGTGCTCTTCATCGCCGATGAGATCCAGACCGGCCTCGGCCGGACGGGGAAGATGTTCGCCTGTGAGTGGGAGGGTGTCCGGCCCGACGGGATGATCCTGGGCAAGGCGCTCTCCGGCGGCCTGTACCCCGTTTCGGCGTTCGTCGCGGACGAGGAGCTGATGGGGGTCTTCAACCCCGGCGACCACGGCTCGACCTTTGGTGGGAACCCGCTCGGCGCGGCGATCGGCCGGGCGGCGCTCAAGGTGCTCAAGGACGAGAAGCTGGCCGAGCGCGCGAATGAACTGGGCGACTGGTTCATGTGCGAGCTCCAGAAGTGCGGCTCGCCGCATGTGGCGGAGGTGCGTGGCCGCGGCTTCCTGATCGGCGTGGAGATCAAGAAGGAGAGCGGTCCGGCCCGTCCCTACTGCGAGGCGCTGGCGGAGCGCGGCATCCTGGCCAAGGAGACGCACGACCAGGTGGTCCGCTTCGCGCCGCCGCTGGTGACGTCGAAGCAGGACCTCCAGTGGGCGCTGACGCGCATCGCGGAGGTGCTCAAGATGACCTTCGCACCGGTGGTGGCCGCAGCTCGTTAGGCCGCGCCGGTCCCGGAACGCCACGAGGCCGTCGCGGGAACGCGGCGGCCTCGCTGCTGTGATGTCGGCCGGCGGGCCTCCCGCCGGGCCGTCCGTCCTCAGGTCCCGAGGGTGAACCGGTCGTACCCCACGCGCGTCCCGTTGACGAACAGCTCCACGTAGTAGGAGCCGGGAGCCCACTGCCCGGGGGTGTCCCAGCCGCGTCCCCAGGTGTGGTCGGACGAGGTCCAGCTCTGGTCCACGTAGAAGCTGGCGTCGGACTGGTGCGCGAAGATGCTGCCGTCCGGCGCGTACCAGATCGCCTCGACGTTGAAGTTCTGGCGCCGGGGGGCGTACGGGAACTGGAGGTGCATCTCCCAGTAGATGTACCGCGTGGTGGCGAGCGTGAAGTACCCGTGATACTGGCGCTGCTCGGCGGGCGGCGCCGTGCCGCCCGCCTCGAAGAACTTGAGCGTCGTGACCCGGGCGTTCAGGGACGGGACGAACGGGTTGATCGGCCGGGCGGGCGGCACCGCCGCGAAGCCGCTCGTGCCGCCGTCCACCACCGAGAATTGCCCGTTGGCGACCCGGTCCCCCAGGACGAACAGGTCGAGCCAGTACGGGCCGACCGGCCAGTTGCCGTACTCATCCCACCCGCGTCCCCGCACGTGCCGCGCGCTGCTCCAGCCGGCCTCGAGCGAGAGCGTGTCGTCGCACTGCCGTGCGAACACGCTCCCGTCCTGCCGGTACCAGACGGCGTCGATCGGCATGTTGACGGGGCCCTGGAGCGCGGGGAAGTCGATATCCAGCTGCCAGTAGAGGTAGCGCGAGAGCGAGCGCTGGAAGGTCGAATAGAAGACGCGTTGCTCGAACGGCAGGCCCTGGAAGGCGGCCTCGTAGAAGCGCACGCTGGTGACCCGGCCGTTGATGGCCGGGACGACGCCGCTGGCGACGGCGGGTTGCGCCATCGGCATGACCGGCGCCGCCATCGGCATGACGCCGACGGGCGGGACCGTTTTTCCGCCCTGCGCGAGCGCCACGGCGGGCACGAGCATGGCCGCCAGCAGGAGAGTGGCTCCGCGTGGATCGTGCTGCCGCATCGTGACCTCCTCCGCCAGGAATGGAACCGTCAATGCGCGCGCGCGCCCGTCCGGCCCCGCCACCCCGGTCCCCGCACCACGCGCCCGGGCTTGGCCCCGGTATGATCTCCGTTCCTCAGAACTTGCACGCCGTTCACGAATACATCAACCACCCCGGTGGCGTACTGGTGCGGCCGCTCGAACGTGGCGTGGTCGGTGATGCTGTCGGGGTCGAAGACGACCACGTCCGCGAAGTAGCCGGGCCGCAGCGCGCCCCGCCGCTCGATCCCGAGGTTCGTCGCGGGGAGCAGCGACAGCCGGCGGATCGCCTCGGCGAGCGGGATGATGTGCTCGTCCCGCACGTACCGGCCGAGCAGGCGCGCGAAATTGCCATAGGCACGGGGGTGGGTGTTGGACTTGAGGAAGACGCCTTCGGGCGCGAGGGATCCCGCGTCGGAGGCAAAGCTCACCCACGGCAGCGCGATCTGGCGGCGCACGTTGTCCTCGGACATGAGGAAGTAGATGGTGCCCACGCGGCTGTCGTCCTGCACCACGAGGTCCATCGCCGTCTCCTCCGGCGACGTCCCCCGCATCCGCGCCACCTCCGCGAGGGTCTTGCCGGTGAGCGGCTTCAGCGAGTCCTGTCGGAACTCCACCAGCAGGACGTTCTCCGGCGACCCGGCGGCGAGGAAGAGGTTCTCCCATCGGTCGGTGGGCGTGCGCATCTCGCGCGCCACCCGGGCCCGTGTGGCCGGGTCGCGGAGGCGGGCGCGCCAGGCCT
>JBGPHD010000017.1:0-29863 GCA_041484135.1 Gemmatimonadota bacterium | reverse complement strand
CCCCAGGCCGTAGTCCGCCAGCAGCGCCATCATCGCCGCCGGCAGCGCGCCCGCCAGGATCAGCGTGGTGTTCACCGTCGCCACGCCGCGGAAGATGTACTCGCCGAGCCCGCCTGCTCCCACCGCCGCCGCGATGGTCGCGATGCCGATCCCGACCACCGTCGCCACGCGGATGCCCGCCATGATCACGCCCATCGCGAGCGGGAACTCCACCTGGCGCAGGATCTCCCCGTCGGTCATCCCCATCCCCACCGCCGCCTCGCGCACCGCGGGATCGATGCCCCGCAGGCCCGTGTACGTGTTCCGGATCACCGGCAGCAGCGCGTACACGATCAGCGCCACGATCGCGGTCCGTGCGCCGATGCCGCCGAGGAACGGCAGCGGGATCAGGAACCCGAACAGCGCCAGGCTCGGGATCGTCTGGAAGACGTTCGCCAAGCCGAGGATCGGGCCGCTCAGTGCGGGCCGTCGGGCCAGCAGCACGCCGGTCGGCACGCCCACCAACACCGCGGCGCCGGTCGAGACCGTCACCAGCACGAGATGCTGGCCGATGAGGTGCAGCACCTCGGCCCGGTTGTTCGCGAAGAAGGTGAGGAGGCTCACGCGAGCGCCGCCACGAAGGCCCGCGCCTCGGGGTGCTCCGCCGACCGGAACTCTCCCGGCGTCCCCACGAACACCGCGCGCCCCCCCGCAAGTAGCGTTAGGCGGTTGCCGAGCCTGAGCGCTTCACGCACGTCGTGCGTGACGAAGACCATCGTCGTGGCGAGCCGTGCCTTGAGGTCCGCGAACTCGCGCTGCAGCTCGGCCCGGGTGAGCGGATCGAGCGCGCCAAACGGCTCGTCGAGGAGCAGCAGCGGCGGGTCCGCCGCCAGCGCGCGCGCGATGCCGACCCGCTGCCGCTGCCCCCCCGACAGCTCGTGCGGGTAGCGCGCGGCGAAGCGCGCGGGATCGAGGCCCACCAGCGTCAGGAGTTCCCGCACCCGCTCGCGGATGCGCGGCGCATCCCACCCCTCGAGCGCCGGCACCAGGCCGACGTTCCGCTCCACCGTGAAGTGCGGGAAGAGCCCGGTCTCCTGGATCACGTACCCGATGTGCCGGCGCAGCCGGTGCGGCTCCCAGTCGCGGGTGGACCGCCCCTCGACGAAGACGTCGCCGCTGGTGGGGGCGCGGAGGGCGTTGATGAGCTTGAGGGTGGTGGTCTTGCCGGAGCCGCTGCGGCCGAGGAGGACCAGGGTCTCGCCGCGCAGGACGTCCAGCGTCAGGTCCGTGACGGCGTCGTGCCCGCCCAGGCGGACCGTGACACCGCGCAGCGAGACGATGGGCTCCGCTACGGCCGCGTCAGGCGCGGCGCACACACCGGAACTTGGCGAAGACGTACGGATAGTGCGGCTGGAACCAGTTGCGGAAGCTCCGGCGCACCAGCAGCGGATCGGTGGCGAACGACGCGCCCAGCATCACGTAGTGCTGGTCGTCGAAGAAATCCGACGAATAGCCGGGATAGGTGCGCGCCCAGGCCCGGAAGCCCGGGAAGGGGAGGAAGCGGCTCTCCGTCCACTCCCAGCCGTTCCCTATGAGATCGAGCACGCCCCACGCGCTCGCGCCCGCGGGATACGCGCCCACCGGGGTCGGCGCCCAACGCGAATAACCGAAGTTGCCGTGCTCGGGGCGCGGCGCCGCCCCGCCCCAGGGGTACGCGCGCTCCACGCCGCCCTCAGCGCCGTACATCGTCCGGTGCAGCTCCGGCTCGGTGGGCAGGGCCGCTCCCTGCCAGCGGGCGTACGCCGCGGCCTCAGCCCAGCTCACGTACACGGGCCAGTCCGCGACCTGATCGAGCGGCAATTCGTCGAAGAGCGTGCGGTAGCGGAAGCCCTTCCCTTCACGCACCCAGAACGCCGGATGCTCGTGGTGGACCCGCTGCCGCCACGCCCAGCCGTCCTCCGTCCAGAAGTCCCGCCGCTCGTACCCGCCGCCCCGGACGAATTCGAGGTACTCGGCGTGGCGCACCGGCGTCCGGTCGATGGTGAACGCCGGCACGCGCTCCTGCCGCTCCGGGAATTCGTTGTCCCAGCCGAACGTTGTCCGCTCGAAGTCCGCGCCCAGCGTGACCACGCCGCCGGGGATCGCGACGGCGCCGTTCGCCGCCGCATTCGTGATCAGAAGGGCGGGGAGATCGTCCGGCCTCACCTTGCGCTCCATCGGCAGCTGCTGGAGCATGTAGAGGAGCGTCTCGTGGTGCATCACCTCGTGCTCGATCACCAGTCGCCAGACGCGGCCGCGGGCGGCCAGCACGTCGCTCCCCTCGAGCGCCGCCACGTCATCGAAGACGCCGCGCAGCGCCTCACGCACGCGGTCGCGATAGCCGAGGACCGCGGCGAGCGGGGGCCACGGCTCGGCGGAGGACGGCTGGTACGCGTCCACGCCCACCGGGTCGATGCCCCGCTGGAAGAGGCCGTCGAACTCGGCATGGAACGGCTCGCGCCCCAGCACGCCGCGCCACACCTGGTTCCACGCGAACGCCGGCAGATGGCCCACGTAGAAGAGGAACGGCTGTCGGAGCGCGATGGGCCGGTGGAGGAGCGCCTCCGGCGCGAGCAGCTCGAAGATCTCGTCGGAGCGCGCCCAGGCGGCCTCGAGCCGGTCCCGGAGCGAGGTCTCGGCCAGCGCCGTCGTCATGGGACGGGCGCCGCGTGCGGCTGACGTCGCAGCAGGGCCAGCGCGAAGAGCTGGTCCGGGTCGGTGTGCCACGCGTCGAGCGCGAGCCCGGTGCCGGCCAGCAGCGCCTCGAACGACGCGCGGCTGTACTTGCAGCTGATCTCGGTGCGGATCTCGTCGCCCGGCGCGTAGTCGAGCGCGAGCCCGGCGGCGGGGATCGTCACGCGCATCACGCGGGTGGCGGCGAGCCGCATCTCGATCCACGCCCGCTCGCGGTCGTAGAACGCGATGTGCGCGAAGGCGTCCGGGTCGAAATCCGCGCCCAGCGCGTCGTTGATGTGGCGGAGGATGTTGCGGTTGAACTCGGCCGTCACGCCGGCCGCGTCGTTGTACGCCGCCTCCAGCCGTGCCGGGTCCTTGACCAGGTCCACACCGACCAGGAAGCCGTCGCCCGGGGCGAGCTGCGCAGACACCCGGCGGAGGAAGGCCGGAACATCACGTGGATGGAGGTTGCCGATCGTCCCCGCGAAGAACACCGCCAGCCGCCCGCCGCCCGGCCCCAGCGCGCCCAGGTCCTCCGTGAAGTCGCCCACAGCGCCGCGCACCTCGACGGTCGGGAAGCCCGTGGCGAGTCGGCGCACCGACTCGGTGACGAACAGGGCGTTGATGTCGAAGAGCCGGCAGCGGGCGGGGCGTCCGCTGCGCAGCATCGCCTCGAGGAGCAGGCCGATCTTGCGGCCCACCCCCGAACCCAGCTCCACCAGCTCCTCCGGCTGCGTCCGCTCCACCACCAGGTCGGCGATGGTCTCGAGCAGCCGTTCCTCGGTGCGGCTCTGGTAGTACTCGGGCAGGGCGGTGATCGCCTCGAAGAGACGGCTTCCGCGGTCGTCGTAGAAGTACTTGCTGGGGAGCCAGGGGCGCGGGGCCAGGAGCCCCGCCCGCACCTCGCCCGCCATCCGCGCGCGCGACCGCCGAGCCGCCTCGAGCTGTCCCAGGGCCTTTGCCATCCGATCTCCGTGCGGTGCGGCGTGGGGAGGTGCGGCGATCCCGTGTTGAACGTATTCTCTCCCGCCGAAGTTCCCTGTCAAGGAAGGAGTGCTCCATGACGGACTGGCATCGCCTAGGCACCAAGGCCGAGCTGCTCCAGCAGGTGCCGTTCTCGACCAAGCTGGACCGCCACCAGATCGCGGTCTTCCACCACGAGGGCCGCTTCCGCGCCATCGGCAACGGCTGCAACCACAGGGGCGGCCCGCTGTGCGAGGGGCGGCTGAACGGCGAGTTCGTCATGTGTCCCTGGCACGGCTGGGAGTACAGCGTCATCACGGGCAAGGGACCGACGGGCTACGACGAGGAACAGGTGCCGGTCTTCGGGATCGAGGAGCGTGCGGATGGCGTCTACGTCGCCACGCCGCCGGTGCAGCCCCGCAAGCTCGTCAAGCACAAGCCCTCGCATCTGCTCGAGGAGCATCCCAAGACGCCCGGCGCCCCGCCGCGCGTCCTCGGCATCTCCACCACGGCGATGGACGACGCCAACCCGCGCTACTCCACCTCCGACGCGCTGCTCGAGCACGCCCTCGCCATGGCCGGCGAGCGCGGCGCCGAGACGAAGCTGGTCCGGCTGAACGCGCTGAAGTTCAAGCCGTGCGAGGGCAACTACTCCAAGGCGTCCCACGCCTGCACCTGGCCCTGCGCCATCACGGAGCGCGACCCCGAGGACGAGCTCACGGTCGTCTACGAGGGGCTCGTCCACTGGTGCGACGTGGTGCTCGTCTCCACGCCCATCCGCTGGGGCAGCGCCTCGTCGCTCTACTTCAAGATGATCGAGCGGATGAACTGCATCCAGAACCAGGTCACCATCCACAACAAGGTCCTGATCTGCAACAAGGTCGCGGCGTTCATCATCACCGGCGGGCAGGACAACATCCAGGCGGTGGCCGGCGGGATGATGACCTTCTGGTCCGAGCTCGGCTTCCTCTTCCCGCCCTTCCCCTTCATCGCGCATTCGCGCGGCTGGGACGCCGAGGACATGCAGAACAACGTGCGACAGGTGAAGGAGAGCGACGTGCTGCGCGCGGCGGCACGCGAGCTGGCGGCGCGCGCGCTCGACTTCTGGAAGGTCCTGGACGCCCACCAGGCGGAGCTGGTGCGGCCGATGGAGCGCGCGGGCCGGAAGGCCCAACCCTTGGCCACGCGGGAGGCGGCGGCGGTATGACGACCCGGATGCAGGTGGCGAAGGCCTACGAGAAGGCGCTCTTCGCCGGGAAGATGGACGAGGTCGCCGGCTACTTCACCGAGGACGTCGTCTACTGGACGGCAGGCGCCCCACCCATCGGCGGCGAGTGGCGGGGCCGTGACGCCGTGATCCGCTCCATGCGCGCCCGGGAGCAGGGCCTCGGCGCCGCCGACTGGGGCTACGAGGACCTGGAGCGCACGTGGTACGACGCGGACGACCGGGTCATCGTCGAGATCCGCGAGCGGAGCTGGCTCACGAGCGCCCCGGCGGACGTGATGGACCAGCGCACCTGCGTGGTCCTGAGGTTCCGTGGCGACCGGATTGCGGAGATGCGCGACTACACCGACGCGCACGTCTACGAGGAGTTCCTCACGCGCCACCGGAGGGAACTGCCCAAGTTCGCCGGCAAGTGATCCACCGCTCCTGAAGGGAACTTCATACCGCCTTCACGGCCTCGTGCATGGCAGTCCCGTAGCATGGGCGTCATGTCCAGAGACCTGCTCATCCCCGCCGCCCATGACCCGTGGGTCCTCACCGCCGGCGATTTCCCGGCCCACCGCTCGCTCGCGGAGCAGGCGACCTTCCTGCTCGGCTATGCCGTGCTGGCCCCCTCGGCGAAGAACACGCAGCCCTGGCGGTTCAAGGTCACCGGCGCGGAGATCGAGGTCCGCGCGGACCTGACCCGGTGGCAGCGTGTGGCCGACCCCGACCGGCGCGAGGTGTACCTCAGCCTCGGTTGCGCCATCGAGAACCTGCTGCTCGCCGCGGAGTGCTTCGGTCTGTCACACGAGGTCCGGTACAACCCCGCGGGCGAGTCGCGCGGTCCGGCCGCGGTCGTCACCCTCAAGTCGCGCGGCGTGCGCTCGCCGGAGCGCGCCCACCTCGACCTGGATACGATCCTCCGGCGCCGCAACGATTCCGGCGTGTACAAGGGGGACCCGATCCTCGACGCGACGAAACGGCGGCTCCAGGCCGCCGGGACGGACGAGGGCGTCCTGCTCTTCATCAGCGAGGAGCCCGCTCTGCAGCGCGCGGTGGACGATCTCAACTGCCGCGCCGATGCCCTGCTCTTCGCGAACCCGCAGTACCGCGCCGAGCTCGGCTACTGGGCCAGTCAGGCCGTCTTCCCCACGTCGTGGCTGCTGGCCAGCGTCGGCCACCTCGGCGCGTCGCTCAGGGGCGCGGGGCGGGCGGCGCCGCACGACGACGAGGGCCCGCTGATGGGGGCTTCGCTGTTCGGGCTCATCGGCACGCGCCGAGACGATCGCGCATCGCAGCTCCGCGCCGGCCAGGCGCTCGAACGTCTCTGGCTCACCGCCGCGAGCCAGGGGATCAGCCTCCAGCCGCTGAGCCAGGTGCTCGAGCTGCCGGAGGTGCGGACCGCGCTGGCCACCCTGGTACCGCTGGCCGACGTCTTCCCGCAGCAGCCGTTCCGCCTCGGCTACGCGGTCCGGCCCGAGCGGCGCCGCACCCCGCGGCGGCCGCTGACCGAGCTGCTCGACTAGGCGGCTCGCGCCGGGCCGTGGCGCGGCACTCCGAGCGCCGCCAGCCCGCCGATCGCCATCACCGCCGCGGCGGAAAGGAAGGCCGCCCTGGCCCCCGCGCCGTCGTACACCGTGCCGGTGGTCTCCGGCCCGAGCAACCGCCCCAACGCACCCAGCGACTGCGCCACCCCAAGCACCGTCCCCTGCTCCGCCGCCCCCGCGAGCACCGAGACCATCCCCGTCGCCGCGGGCGCGAACACGCTGTTGGAGAACGCCAGCAGCACCGTGAACCCGTAGAGCACCGGCACCGTCCGGACGAACGGCATCACGGCGATGGCCGCCGCCATCCCGAACATCCCCGCGATGAGCAGCACCCGGTCGCCGGTGAGCTTCACCAGCCGGCCGAAGAGCCACCCTTGCACCACCGCCGCGGTCACGCCGATGGCGGTGAAGAGCAGCCCCAGGTCGCGCTCCCGCCAGCCGAACGTGGTGGCGGCGAAGAGCGGCAACGCCACCGTGTAGCCCGCGAACGCGAACGGGGCCAGCGCCCAGACGATGAGCAGGGGCCGCAGCCGGGCGTTCCCGAACGCCTGCGCCATGTGGCCGAACGGCCAGAAACCGGTGGCCGACCGGTGCTCCGCCTGCAGCGACTCGGCGAGGATGCGGTAGGCCAGGATGAAGTTGGTGAGGGAGAGCCCGGCCGCCACCAGCCCGGGGCCGGTGTGCCCCCAGTAGTGGCCCGCCAGGCCACCTAACGCGGGACCGATGGTGAAGCCGATCCCGAAGGCCGCGCCGATCATCCCCATCCCCTTCGACCGGTCCGCGCTGGTGGTGATGTCGGCGATGTAGGCCTGCGCGGCCGAGATGTTCCCCCCGGCGAACCCCGAGATCAGCCGCGCCACGAGCAGCATCCAGAAGGACCCGGCGAAGGCGAAGAGCACGTAGCCGGCGAAGTTGATCAGCGTGGTGGCCAGGATGATCGGCCGGCGGCCCACCCGGTCCGACCAGCGGCCGAGCAGCGATGTCGCCAGGAACTGCATCCCGGAGAAGGCGCCGATCAGCAGGCCGAAGCCGAGGCCCTTCGCCCCGAAGTGCTGGGCGTAGTACGGGAGGATCGGGATCACGATCCCGAACCCGATCAGGTCGATGAGGACCGTCAGGAAGATGACGCCGAGACGTCCGCGGGAGGCCGTCATGCGGCGGGGAATCTACACGCTATCGCCTCATCCGCGCCGCGAGCCACGTCGCGATGGTGTCGAGCACGTCGGCGGGCACCGCCGTCTGCCGGAGCCCGACGTATTCCGCCGGCGACCCATCCCCGTCGGTCGGCAGGAAGAGATGGTTGAGCCGCGGGAAGATGCGCACGGTCACGTCGCGGTTGCCGCCCGCCCGGATCGCCGCCGCGAGCGTGTCCGCCTGGCCCACGCTCACCTGCCGGTCGAGCGCCCCGTGCACGATGAGCACCGGCTGCCGCAGCCGCCGCGCCAGCGGCAGCGGATCGAAGCTGGTGAACCAGCGCGTCCACGCGTTGAGGGCCGCCCACGCGTCGAGCTGGCCCTCGATGCCGGAGAGCTGGCGGCGCCGCTCCTCCTCCGGCAGGTCGGGTGCCGTCTGGATGGGGCGCGTGAACTGGTCGCGCAGGATGTCGCGCCCCACTTTGCCCGGTCCCGCCATGATCACGACCGCGGCGATCCGCGGATCCTCGACGGCCGCCAGCGGACCGATGACACCACCCTCGCTGTGCCCGATGAGCGCGATGTGCCGCGCGTCGATCCCGGGCCGCGCCCGAAGCCAGGCGACCACCTGGCCGACATCCCGGGCGTAGACCGGGGTCGCGACCGTCGTGTCGCCACCGCCCGATGCCCCCACCCCGCGATCGTCGCAGCGCAGGGACCCGATCCCCGCCTGCGCCAGCCGCTCCGCGACCTGCCGGAACGGACGATAGTCGTCGAGCAACGGCCAGAGGTCCTCGTCGCGGGATTGCCGCCCGGAGCCGGTGATCGTGACCGCGGCCGGCACGGCTCGCGCCCCCGCGGCGGGCAGCGTGAGCGTGCAGCCGAGCGTGAAGGTGTCGGTGTCCGAGTAGCGGACGGGGACGCGCACTTCCTCCGCCGTGTACGCCGCGCCCGGCGGCGCCGCGTAGTCCCGGTGCGGCCGCGTCATCCCGGCGAGCGGCGGCAGGGAGTCGCGGCCGTTCCATACCTCGCCGCGCAGCCGCTGCGCCGTCACGTCGATAGGGCCGGCGCCGGTACGGCTCATGCGGGCCGGGATCCCCGCCGTGGTCACGAAGGCCGTGTCCCCGCTGAAGCGCACCGCGATCGTGACCAGCGTGTCGAGCCCCATCGGCAGGTACTGGAACGAGGTGTCCCGCCCGGCGGCCCGCTCCACCACCTCCGCGATCACGCTCACCGACTGGGCGGGCACCACGCCGTCGGGCCGCGAGACGAGCGCGCGGGTCCGCGTGCGCTCCCCCACGACGCTGGTCGCGATCAGCGAATCACCTTGCCGCACGAGCGAATAGGTGGCCCGCAGGCTGTCCCCCGTGGCGTTGAAGACCCGCGCCTCGAAGCGCGCCAGGCGGCCCGACCCGTCGTACTCCTCGCGGCTGTCGATCTTGACCGCGAGCAGCGGCACCACCACCGACCGCTCGTGCACGCCGCCCGCGTGGCGATACGTCTCGCGCCCCACCTCGGCGCCGTTCTGCATGAACCGGTAGAGGCGCGCCGCGCCCGGCTCCTGGGCCGCCAGAGCCGGCACCGCGACCGCGACCAGCGCCCCGCCCATCCCCGCCGCCACGACCCACCGCACCGCCGCCTGGATCATCTCACTCCGCCCGCTCACCTGGATCTCCTCTCTTCAGCCGCCCCGCGCGCGCGACCTCGCGGCGCAGCAAGTACTCGATCTGTCCGTTCAAGGACCTGAGGTCGTCCCCAGCCCAGCGCTGGAGCGCCTCGTAGAGCTCCGGATCCATCCGCAGCAGGAACGCCCGTCGTTCAGCCACCCGGCCGGCCTAACCCTGGTAGAGGGTGCCCGCGTTCACCACCGGCTGTGTCCCCTGTTCGGAGCACAGCACCACCAGCAGGTTGCTCACCATCGCCGCCTTCCGCTCCTCGTCGAGATGGACGATCTGGCGCTTGGACAGCGCGTCGAGCGCCTGCTCCACCATGCCGACCGCGCCTTCCACGATCTTCTGCCTCGCCGCGATGATCGCGCTCGCCTGCTGGCGCCGCAGCATCACCCCCGCGATCTCCGGCGCATACGCCAGGTGGCTGATCCGCGCCTCGTTCACCCGGACGCCGGCCTTCGCCAACCGGGCCTGGATCTCGCCCTGGAGCTTCTCCGCGACTTCCTGCGTATGGCTCGAGAGCGACATCTGGCCCTCCACGTGCGCGTCGTACGGATACTGGTTCGCGAGCCCGCGCAACGCCGACTCGCTCTGCACGTGGACGTAGTTCTCGTAGTTGTCCACCTCGAACATCGCCTCCGCCGTGTCCACCACCTGCCAGACCACCACCGCCGCGATCTCGATCGGGTTCGACGTGTGGTCGTTCACCTTGAGCTTCGCGGTCTCGAAGTTGCGCACCCGGAGGCTCATCCGCTTCGCGGTGTAGAACGGGTTCGCCCACCAGAGCCCGGGCGTCTTCACCGTGCCCATGTACGTGCCGAAGAGCTG
Organism: Gemmatimonadota bacterium; assembly: GCA_041484135.1. GTDB lineage: Bacteria > Gemmatimonadota > Gemmatimonadetes > Gemmatimonadales > JACORV01 > JACORV01. Next base: position 19,821 of record JBGPHD010000017.1, on the reverse strand, counting down.
CAGCACCTTGCCTTGGTTAGGCGCCACGATGAAGAAGCCCGTCCACAGCAGGGAGATCACCAGCATGAGGGGCAGCCAGATCCCCATCCCCAGCCCGTCATGCGCTTCCGCCGCCACCACGAACCGCCATCCGGTCAGGGCCGTCAGACCCACTACCAGCACCGCGACGCCGATCCCGTTCATCGCCTTGCGTTCCGTTTCCTTGATCACAGACCCATCCTCGTGGACGATAGTGATACCGTAATGATATCATCTAGATAGCAGGAATGCAATAGGCACGTAAGCAATTGCCTCTAAATCACTTACCAGCTAGCGACGGTGCTTGGTGCGCTTCTGGTGAGACCGGTTGGAGGTGCTCCGGGTCGCCCCGGCCCCGTGGCGCGGATCCTGCCACGACGCCCGCGTCTCGAGCTCGGCCACGAGCTTGTGGAACGCGTCGAGCCGCTCGACCGGAAGGACGCCCTCGGCCACGGCACGCGTGACCGCGCACCCCGGCTCGGGTCCATGACGGCAATCGGCGAAGGTGCAGTCGCGGGCGAGGGCCACGATGTCGTCGAAGGCCATGAGCAGGCCGTGACCGACCTCGCGCAGCTGCAACTCGCGCATCCCCGGCGTGTCGATGATGAGCCCGCCGCCCGGAAGGAGGACCAGCTCGCGCCGGGTGGTGGTATGCCGGCCCTTGTCGTCCGCCTCGCGGATGGCCCCGGTCGATTGCCGCTCGAAGCCGACGAGCGCGTTGATGAGGGCGGACTTGCCGACCCCCGACGAGCCGAGCAGCGCGCCGGTGCGGTGCAGGGAGAGATGCGCGAGCAGCGCATCCACGCCCGCTCCCGTCTTGGTGCTCGTCACGTGCACGGGGACGGTGCCGGCGACGGAGGCGATCTCCGACGCCCGGGCGGCGGGGTCGGCGGTGCGGTCCGACTTCGACAGCACGATGACGGGGCGCGCGCCGCTCTCCCAGGCGAGCGTGAGGTACCGCTCGATCCTCCGCGGGTTGAGCTCGGCGTTGAGCGAGGTGACGATGAACACGACGTCCACGTTAGCGGCGACGATCTGCTCTTCGTGCTCGCGGCCGGGGGCCTTGCGGGTGAAGACGCTGGTGCGTGGCAGCACGGCGTGGATCTGCCCGGGACCGGAGCCGGTCGAAGGGGCAAGGACGACCCAGTCGCCGACGGCGGGCAGGTCGCGGCGGCCGGCGGCGTCGCGCCGGAGCTTGCCCGTGACGGTCGCGTGCGCCTCGCCGCCGTCGGTGTACAGCCCGTATTCGCTGCGGTTCTCGACCGCGACGCGGGCCGGCACCTGGCCGCCCTGCGCGTAAGGCTCGAACGCCTTCGCGAACGCGGGGCTCCAGCCGAGCGTCTGGAGGGTCGCGGTGCTGGTGGTCACCACCGGGTCCTTCAGGCCGCGGCCGCTACCGCGCCGGCGCGGCCGGCACCGGCCCCCAGGGGAGGCGATCCGGCAGGTCGGCGACGACGTACGCCATCACGGCGAGGGTCGCCACGCACTGGGCCACCTCGCGAGGATCGAGCTTGTCCACCGTGTCGCCATCGCTGTGGTGGAACCAGAAGTAGCGCGTACCGTCCACGTTCAGGCCCATGCCGGGCACGCCGCGCTCCATGATCGGCCTGATGTCCTCGCCGCCGCCGCCGCGCCGGACCGAGTCGGAACCGAGCGCGTGGAGCAGGCTCCCCACCTGCCTGAGGATCGCCATCGCCGAGTCCGAGCCGGTGAACCCGTAGCCGGTCGGCCGGAACACGCCGCCGTCGGTCTCGATGGCGAGCACGTGATCGTTGAGCTCGGAGGCGTGCGCGTCGCGGTACCCCGTGCCGCCGCGGGTCCCGTTCTCCTCGTTGGTCCAGCCGATCACGCGGATGGTGCGCCGCGGCCGGAGCCCGAGCCGCTGGAGGACGCGCAGTGCCTCCCAGGCGGCCACCACGCCGCCGCCGTCGTCCATCGCGCCCTGCCCCACGTCCCACGAATCGAGGTGGCCGCTGACGATGACGATCTGCTCGGGATGCTCGCTCCCCACGATCTCGCCGATCGAGTTACGGGACGGCGCGTCGGGCAGCATCCGTGCCCTCATCGTCAGGTGGACCACGACGCGCTCGCCGCGATCGCTCATGCGGTGCAGCATCATGGCGTCCTCGACGCTCAGCGCGGCGGCCGGGATGGCCTGGACGGTGGTGTCGTAGCGCAACGCGCCGGTGTGCGGCGAGCGGATGGAGTATGAGGCCACGGTCCGGATGAGGCACGCCACCGCGCCCACGCGCGCGGCCGCGCTCGGCCCGCCGCTCCGGTAGCGCACCGTCTCGCCGTAGTTCACGTACGGCGCGTCGAAGAGGACGATCTTGCCCCGCGCGTCCGCCGCGCGCGCCGTGAGCTCGGCGAAGTTGGAGACCACCAGCACCTCAGCGGTGATCCCGCCGCGCCGTGTCCCCACGCTGCCGCCCAGGCCCAGCATCGCCAGGCGCTGCGCCCGCGGCACGACCAGCTCGGCCGATTCGTCACCGCGAACCCAGTGCGGGACCATCACCGGCTCGCCGCGCACGTTCTGCAGCCCGTCCCGCTGCATCTCGGCCAGCACCCAGTCGATCGTGCGCTCCAGGCTCGCCGAGCCGCTGAGCCGGTTGCCGAACGTGTCCACCATGCGCGCGAGTCGCTGCCACGCCGCGCTGTCGCGGGTGGCCTCCGCGATGATGCGGTCGGCGGTGGCCTGGTACTGCGCGGCGATCGGGCCAGCGGCGGCCTGAGCGGGGAGCCGGGCCGGTGCCAGCAGGGCGGCGGTCAAGGCGAGCGCGAACGTCGGTGTCGGTCTCATGGGCTCCTAACGGATGACGATCTCGAGTACGGCGTGCGCGTCGCGCAGCGCCTGGGTGACCGCGGCGGGTGCGTCCCCGCGCGCGAAGATGAACCCCACGTAGCGTGACCCCTCGGGGAGCGGGACCAGTTGCTGGCCTCGATGGGCGGTGATGATGACGTCGTCGACCAGCGGAACGGCGCGCGCCCGGTCGACACCCCGCACTTCCTCAAGCGTGCCGGCGTGCGGCGTGGGGATCATCATCACCCCGGACGCCGCGCGTTCTCTCTCCCACGTGACGTCAGGCATGCCGAGGGCGTGACGGAGGAGCAGCTCTTCCAGGGTGGACGCGCCCTCCCCTTCCCCGAACCGCAGCACCTGGCCGCACCGTCCGCCGATGGGTCGCGCCGCGACCTCGATCACCCACGGCCCGCTGCCGTTGACCCGGAGCTCCGCGTGCACCGGGCCGCGCGTCAGGCCTAACGCGCGCGCGGCCCCATCGGCACAGCGGGCGACGTCGCGCTGGGCGGCATCCGGGAGCCGGCTGGGCGTGACGTAGATCGTCTCCTCGAAGCACGGGCCATCGAGCGGGTCGGGCTTGTCGAAGAGCGCCAGCACGCGGAGCCGCCCGTCCTCCATCACGCCCTCGAGCGCCACCTCGGCGCCCGGCACGAACGCCTCCGCCAGGATCTTCCGGGCCGGCTCCCCGCAGGCCGCGGCCTCGGGCTCCTCCAGGATACGCGCGATGCGCCGGAACGCTGCGACGAACCCGGCCGGGTCGTCGGCCCGGATCACGCCGCGGCTCGCCGAGAGGCGCAGCGGCTTGAGGACGACGGGATACGCCGTCGCGCGGCTCAGAGGCCCGGGATCGTCCGTGACCGCGTGCAGCGTGAAGGCGGGCACCGGGAGCCCCGCCTGCGCGAGGAGCGTGCGCTGCCGGTGCTTATCACGCGCCGCCAGTGTCGCCGCCACGGGATCGTGCGGCAGCCCCAGGGCCTCCGCGATGACCGCGGCCACCACCGCCGTGTCGTCGTCCACACCGAAGACCGCCGAGACGGGGTGCTCCGCGGCGAACACGCGGACCGCGTCGGCGACCCGCTCGGGCCGATCGAGATCGAGCGCCATGAGACCGGTCGGCTCGGCCTTGGCGAACACGCTCACGTGGTCCGATGCGACGGTAAGGTCGATCGCGAGGCGGCGCGCCGCCTCGACGAAGGCGGTGGCGCGATAGGTGGTGGAGGGGAGCAGCAGAAGCAGGCGCGGGCGTGCCACGGGAGACCGGGGCGCTGCCGCCGGCCTACTTCTTGGCCGACGCGAAGTACGGGTTCTCACCCGAGGAGTGGTCGGTGACGTCCACGATGCCACGCACCTCGGGAACGGCTTCCCGCAGGACCTGCTCGATGCCCTGGCGCAGCGTGACGTCGGCCATGCCGCATCCCTGGCATCCGCCCGCGAGGCGGAGCAGCACCGTCGCATCCTGCACGTCGATGAGGTCCACGCGCCCACCGTGCCCGGCCACCATGGGGTTCACGCGCCGCTGGAAGAGGTCGGCGACGCGCGCGTACAAGGCTTCGTCGCCCCCCGAGCCCGCCGGATCGGTCTTCGCCTCGACCGGATCTCCGCCCTCGGCGAGCGCCGCGCGGATGCCGGCGCCGACCGCCTTCCCCGCCACCTGCCACGGCGTCCGGTCGCTCTTCACCACGGTGACCGCGCCGCCGGAGACGATCAGCTCGGTCACGCCGGCGATGCGGAACAGGTGTTCCGCGAGCGGCGAGCCCTTCGCATCCTCCGGTGAGCTGAAGCGCCGCACCCCGGAGGGAAAGAGGGGGCGGTTGACCGTGAACTTGCAGCGCTGCTCGTCCACGGGGTCGGCGGTGATGCGAACGTCGTCCATGCCGGAAGTATCGAGACTTGGGTGACGGGGGTCAATCCGACCGGACGTGCGTGCCTGGCTCACCAGCGCCGCGGCACCCCGGGCGGCTACAAGCGCATCCGCTGGAGCAGAGCCTCGAAGCGGGGCTCGCCGCGAAGCGGATCCACGACGGGGTGCACTCGGAGATAGGCCATCCAGCCCCGGCGCTCCTCGAGCGCCGCCTCGGCGAAGTCGAGGGCCCTGGCCGGGTTCCCCAAGCCGATGTGTAGCAGGGCGAACGCCACCGGCGAGACGTACTCGCGCTTGCTCCGCGCCTCCAGTTCACCGAGCAACGTCTCGGCTTCCGCGCGCTTGCCGGCGCGCGCCAGGATGTGACCCAGGTGTGCCGCCGTGTAGGCGCCCGCCGACGGCAGCGCAACGGCGTCGCGGAGGATCCGCTCCGCCTCCTCGAGCTGCCCGAGCTCGGCGTGGGTCAGGGCCAGCACGCGGTACGTCTCATCCGCCGTCGGGTTCATCGCGATGGCGCGCGTGAAGTGATAGCGCGCCTGGTCGTAGCGGCGCGCATAGTAGTACAGCCACCCCAGCCCGCGCCGCACCGACACCGAGGCCGGGTCCAGCTCCAGCGCGGTGTGTCCCTCGACCAACGCCTCCTGGGTCTTGCCCCGGGTCATGAGCAGGAACGCGTACCACTGGTGCGCAGTGGCATACCGCGCGTCCAGCTCGATGGCCCGGGCGAATGCGCGGCCCGCCCCGTCCCAGTCCCAGTCGTGGATGAACAGGCTCCACGCGAGCGACGCGTGCGCCTCGGCCAGCGTCTCGTCCAGCGCGAGCGCCTGCCGCGCGTACTGCTTGGCGCGCTCGAACCCCTCCGCCACGGGAACGCTGCGGTAGTCCACGTGGAGCGCGTAGGAGTCGGCGAGGCCCGTGTACGCCAGCGCGTACCCGGGGTCCTCCGCGATCGCCTGCTCGAAAAAGCGGATCCCCTCGGCGACGCCTTCCTGGTTCCGCTTGTTCCATGCGAAGCGCCCCTGGAGATAGAGGCCGTACGCCTTGACGTTCTCGGTGCCCCGCCGGGGCGCCGGCGCCGAGAGGTCCGCGAACGAGGTGGAGCGGAGCGTGTCCACGATGGTGCGCGCCAGCTCGTCCTGGATGGCGAACACGTCGTCAAGCGTGCGATCGAACCGCTGCGACCAGAGCAGGCGGCCATCCTCGGTGGAGGCGAGCTGGGCCGTGATCCGCAGCCGGTCGCCCGCCTTGCGGACGGTGCCCTCGAGGACCTCGGAGGCGCCGAGCAGCGCACCAATAGCGCGCACGTCCTGGGGCTTCCCCTTGAGCGCGAACACCGACGTGCGCGACGCGACCCGGAGCCCCTCCACCTTGGCGAGCGCGTCGATCAGCTCGTCGGTGATCCCGTCGCTCAGGTACTCGTTCTCCGGATCGGGGCTCGCGTTGACGAACGGGAGCACCGCGACGCTGCGCACCGTCATGGAGCGCGTGAGGCCGCCCGGGGGCGCCGGCGCCTCGAGCGCGGCGGTGAACTCCGCTACGGTCGCGAAGCGCGACGCCGGGTCCTTCGCGAGCGCCTTCCCGATGGCGCGCTCCAGCGTGGCCGGGACCTCGGGCCGCGCCGCCCGGACCGCCGTCGGGGTCGCCGTCACCTGCCGCGCCATGGTGACCCGCGGATTGTCGCCGCGGATCGGCGGCTGGCCGGTGAGCATCTCGTAGACGACGCACGCCAGGCTGTAGAGATCGCTCGGGCCCGCGAGGTCCTGCTCCCCGGCGGCCTGCTCCGGGCTCATGTACTCGGGGGTCCCCACGGCGATCCCCGCCTCCGTCACGCCCCCGCCCCCGCCCGCGGACCCGGGACCGGCGCACGCGCGCGCGATCCCGAAGTCCGCCAGGACCGCCAGCCCGTCGGCGAAGAGGATGTTCTCGGGTTTGACGTCCCGGTGCACGAAACCGGCGCGGTGCGCGTAGTCCAGCGCCGCGCCGACCTCCCGCGCGATGCGGAGCGCGTCCTTGAGCGGCAGCCGCCCCTCGCGCGCCAGCCGGTCGCGCAGCGATCCGCCCGTCACGTGGGGCGCCACGTAGTAGAGCAGGCCGTCCGCCTCGCCCGAATCGATGAGCGGCACCAGGTGCGGATGGGACAGCTGCGCCGCGATGCCGATCTCGCGCAGGAACCGCTCGGCGCCTAACGAAGCTGCCAGGTCGGGCCGGAGGACCTTGATGGCGACCTGGCGCCCGTGCTTGAGGTCGTCCGCCAGATAGACGGTGGCCATGCCGCCGGAACCGAGCTCGCGACCGAGCCGGTAGCGCGCCGCGAGCGCGGCCTTCAGCCGCGCGTGGGTGGTATCGGGCATTGCTGGGAGGAAGATGCGGTGAGCGGGGAGCGGCGCGCCACCGGGGCGCCCGCGCGAAGGCCTTCAGGACCTCCGGGCGCGGAACGGCGTGAGATCGAACCGCGGCGCCGCCCCGGTGGCGAGGTCGGCCAGGATCTCGCCGATCGCGGGCGCGAACTTGAACCCGATCCCCGAGCACGGGCTGGCGAGCAGCACCTGCGCGTGCCGCGGGTCGCGGTCGATGAGGAACTGTCCGTCGGCCGTGTTGGTGTACAGGCATACCGCCGAGTCGAGGTGCCGCCCGGCGGCCGCCGGGAGCCAGCGCTCGAGGTAGCCCCGGGTCAGCGCGACCTCATCCGCCCCCACCTCGCGCCGCACCGTGTCGGCCGTGGTGGCCGCGCCGCGGTGGTGCACCGCGGCCTTGAGCGCGCCGCCCAGCAGCGGGAACCCGTAGAACACCACACCGTCGGCATCCTCGAACAGGTAGACGGGGCACCGCGCGGGATCCAGCGGGTACGCGTCGCGCGGCGCGAAGTAGTGCTGGACCACGCGCTCGATCGTCACCGTGACGCCGATCTCCTGGAGGGGCTCGGCCATCCACGGCCCGGTCGTCAACACGAGCGCCGCGGCACGATACGTCGCCGAGGGCGTCCGCACCCACACCGACCCGTCGGACTCGCTGCCCCACGCCAGCATCGGCTCGTCGAACCGAAGCTCGACCCCCGCGTGCTTCCCGGCGGCGGCGATCATCGCCTCCACGCAGGCTTCCGGCCGCAACACGCCGGCGCGCGCTTCGAGCAGGCCGACCATGCCGGGATCGGGCTGGAACGCCGGCCATCGCCGGTTGACATCGGCGGCCGGCAGCTCGGTGTACGGGATGCCGTGCGCCACGGCGCTCGTCCGCGAGCCACCGACGATACCGGAATCGGGGGCGCCGATGTAGAGCGCGCCGGTGGGGATCAGAAGGTCGCGCCGTCCCGTCTCCGCCGCGAGGGCATCCCAGAGCAGGTGGGCGTGCTGGGCGATGGGCACGTAGCGCGGATGCTCGAACGCCATCTCGCGGATGATCCGCGACCCGCCGTGCGAGGAGCCGCGCGCGTGCGGGGGCCGGAACCGGTCGAGGCCCAGGACGGCGCGCCCGCGTCGCGCCAGTTGCCACGCCGTCGCGCTGCCCATCACGCCCAGCCCGGCGACGATGACGTCGAACGCCATCAGGGGCCGGCCACGGCGATGCACTCCACCTCGACCCGCGCCCCGAGCGCGAGACCGCTCCCCGCGACCGTCGAGCGGGCCGGCGGGTCGGTCGGGAAGAACGAGGCGTACACTTCGTTCATCGCCGCGTAGTCGGCGATGTCGGCGAGGAAGACCGTGCACTTGACCGCGCGCTCGAGCGAACTGCCGGCGGTGGCGAGCACGGCGCGCAGGTTCTCCATTGCCTGCCGGGTCTCGCCCGCGATCCCGCCCGGCACCAGCTGCCGGGTCCCCGGCACGTTGCCGATCTGGCCCGACAGGAAGATCAGGTTGCCGACCCGCACCGCGGGGGAGAACGGCAAGCCCTGAACCGCGCCGGGGCCGTGGATGACCTGCCGCTCCTGCGCGGGCAGGCCGGCGGCCACGCCGGCGAGTACGCCGAGTGCGAGGATGGTGACACGCATGATGCCTCCGTTGCAGGGGTGGCGCGAACGGAACGCGCCGTTCCCGGGCTGGGAACGGCGGCTTGAAACTAGGCGGCGGCTCGGCCCGGAGCGGTCAGAGCACCCGGGTCAGCGTGAGGACGGCGGTGAGGAGGAGCGGCAGGGTGCGCAGCAGGTCCATGCTGATACCGCCGCGGCGCGCCGCTGGGACCACGATGCGATCGCCGGCATGGAGCCCGAGCGCGTCGAAGGTCCGGCCCTCGGTGATGGCGTGCTGCAGCGCCTCCCCCTCCCAGATCCTGACGTCCCCCCGCTCGACGCGGATCTCCTGGAGCTTCGCCGTCCGCGCCGGCCCCCCGGCCCTGCTCAGCGCATCCTCTATGAGCGTCTCCACCGGCAGGATGTAGTATCCGGGCCGGTTCACCTCACCGAGGATCGAGATCCGGATCAGGGAACGCGCCTGGACCGCCGGGTTGCGGATCTGCTGGCCGAGCTGCTGGGTGAGATGGGCGGTCAGTTCCGACCGGAGGACTCCCGCCATGAGGATGCTCCCGATCTGCGGCAGCTGCAGGATGCGCCCCGTCTCCACCGTGAAGGTGTCGGTCAGCCGCGGCTCGCCTTCCACCACGAGCATCACCCGGTCGCCCACCTGGAAGTCGCCGTCTGCGAGGCGGGTACGGATGAGCGCCGCTTGCACTCGCGCGCGCGAGCGGAGCCTCTCCCCGTACGCCGACGAGGAGACCGTTCGCTCAAGGGTGTCGAGTTGGGCCTGAAGCACCTCCCGCGTCACCTGCTGGCGGCCGGGGTTCCAGTCGCTGACCTGGGCGGATCCCGGGGCGGCAGCAGACGGCAACAGGCACGCCACGATCACCGCGGCACGAAGGGTACGGAAGGACACGTTGGAAGAATAACGGACTGCGGATGCGGCGCGCTACTCGACCGTGACGCTCTTGGCCAGGTTCCGCGGCCGATCCACGTCGCATCCCCGCAGAACGGCGATGTGGTACGCCAGCAGTTGCAACGGGATGACCGTCAGCACCGCCGAGAGGAGGGAGCGCGTCCCCGGCACCCGTATCTGGTGGTCGGCCAGGCCGCAGAGGTCCGGCGAGCTGTCGCTGGTCACGGCGATGATCCGCCCGCCGCGCGCCTTCACCTCCTGCATGTTCGAGCGGACCTTCGAGAACACCTCGTCGTCCGGCGCGACGAAGACGACCGGCATCTCCTCGTCGATCAGCGCGATCGGCCCGTGCTTCATCTCGGCGGCGGGGTATCCCTCCGCATGCACGTAGCTGATCTCCTTGAGCTTCAGGGCCCCCTCCAGCGCGACCGGGAAGTTCACCCCCCGGCCCAGGTAGAGACAGTTGCGTGCGTCCGCCACGCTCTCGGCCAGTTCCCGGACGCGGGGCTCGACGGCCAGGGCGCGCGTCACCAACTCGGGCAGCTGGGCCAGTTGCCAGACCAGTTCCCGGCCTTCATCCAGCGAGAGGCCGCGATGGCGGCCGAGGTGGATGGCGAGGAGAAGGAGCGCCACGACCTGGGACGTGAACGCCTTCGTCGACGCGACACCCACCTCCGGCCCCGCATGCAGATAGATCCCGCCGTCCGTTTCCCGCGCGATGGTGCTGCCGACCACGTTGACGAGCCCGATCACCCGCGAGCCCGCCGCCCGCGCCACGCGGATGGCCTCCAGCGTGTCGGCCGTCTCGCCCGATTGCGAGATCGCCACGGTCAGCGTTCCCGGGATCCGGAGCTGCCGCCGGTAGCGATACTCGCTCGCGTACTCGACCTGCACCGGGATCCCGGTGATGTCCTCGACGACGTGCCGGCCCACCAGCCCCGCGTGCCAGGAGGTGCCGCACGCGATGATGACGATCCGGGACACGGCACGGCAATCCTCCGGGGAGAGGTTGAGTCCGTCCAGCCGCGCCGTGCCCGATTCGAAGAGCAACCGTCCGCGGAGCGTGCTGCGCACCGTCTCGGGCTGCTCGTGGATCTCCTTGTGCATGAAGTGGGCGTGCCCGCCCAGCTCGATCGCCGCCAGGTCCCATTCGATGTCGTCCACCACCCGCTGCTGCTCGTGTTCCTGCCGGTCGAGCACGCGGTACCCCGCGGGCGAGAGCACCGCGATGTCGCCGTCGTTGAGGTAGACCACCGAGCGGGTGTGCGCCAGCACCGCCGACGCGTCGGAGGCGACGAAGTACTCGCCGTCGCCGATGCCGATCAGCAGCGGCGATCCCTGCCGCGCCACCACGATCTTCGCCGGCTCGGCGGACGACATCACCGCCAGCCCGTAGGTGCCGTCCACGTGCGCCAGCGCCGCGATCACGCGCTCCTCGAGGCTCGCGCCCGGCGCGTCCTCGATCAGGTGCGCCAGCGTCTCCGTGTCGGTATCGGACGCGAAACAGTGCCCGCTCCGCTGGAGCTGGGTCCTGAGCGCGTCGGCGTTCTCGATGATGCCGTTATGGACGACCGCGATCGTGCCGGTGCAGTCGGTGTGCGGGTGGGCGTTCTGCTCGGTGGGGGCGCCGTGGGTGGCCCAGCGCGTGTGCGCGATCCCGCTGGAGCCGTGCACCGCGTCCGCGGTGACCAGGTCGCGCAGGCCGCCCACGCGCCCGGCGAGCTTGGAGATGACCAGGCCCCGGCCGTTCTGGACCGCCATGCCGGCCGAGTCGTAGCCGCGGTATTCCAGCCGCTGCAGGCCGTCGAGGAGCACCGGCGCCGCCTCCCGCGCCCCGGTGTAGCCCACGATGCCGCACACGCTACGCGTCCCGGCCTAACGTCTCGAGCAGGACCCGGCCGTTGGCGTTCAGCCCGAACCGGGCCAGCTGGGTCAGCTTGGCGAGCAGCAGCTCGGTGGTGTCCACCGTGGGTAGCGCGCCGCCGCACCGCTCGCAGAAGAGCCCCGTCAGGCGCTCCACCTCCCACGACTGCTTCCGGAAGCTCCGGCGTGTACGATGGGGCAGGTCCGTCGGTCGTCCACCACAGAGTCCGCAGAGCATCCACATGTCCTTTTCGGCCGGGCGCTGGTGAGCCGTCGCCCGCACGGCTCGAATCCGCTTTCAAGTTTGAGGCCCGCGATCCCGACCCGGCTTCCAGCGATCCGCTCACCCGCTGATTCGGCAATGACTTAGAGAGGTCTAACTCGGCGAAGATCACTCTCGGCACCCCCCTCGGCGCGTTGCGCGGCCGCGTCAAGAACCACCCAACGTGTTGTCCCCGTGCAGCGATTCGGGCCCGGCAAGGCCTTTCGCAAACGAGACAAGCTGCTGTCGGACAATGGCTTAGGTTATCCAGCGCCGGTCGCATGAGTTCTGCTCAGGTATTGTACGCGCAGGGCGCTTGCGCGTATGCTCCTTGCTGCGCGTCGAACCGAGCGAAGCGAACAGCAACACGTTACCCCACGGGTACCCTGATGACCGAGCGCACACCGCGCATTCATCCGCCACTCGTCCTGATCGCGAACGGTCAGGAGTGGCACACGCGATCCCTCGAGAGCATCCTCGGTCCGCACGGGTATGCGGTCGTCCGCGCGTATACCGGCAAGCAGGCGTTGGAGCGCGCGAGCAGCGCGCAACCCGACCTCATCATCGTGGAAGCCGACCTGCCCGATCTCGACGGCATCGAGGTCTGCCGGTCGTTGCGCAACGACCCGCGCATCAGCGCGAGCACGCCCATTCTCGTCACCAGTCCCGGCCACCCCACGCGCCAGCAGCGGCTCGAAGCGATGCGCGCCGGCGCCTGGGACTACCTCACGTTGCCGCTCGACGGCGAGGAGCTCCAGCTCCGCCTCGACGCGTACATGAGGGCGAAGTTCGAGGCCGACCGGGCACGTGAAGAGAGCCTGCTCGACGAGGCCAGCGGCCTGTACAACATCCGGGGCCTCGCGCGCCGGGCGCGCGAGCTTGGATCCCAGGCCTTCCGCAACGGGGCTCCGTTCGCCTGCGTGGTCATCGCGCCGCACCTCGACGCTGCGGCCATGGACACCGTCGCCGCCGATCAGGCCGTGGCCGCCGCCGCCGAGCGCCTCGCCAAGGCGCTGCGGGAGATGGGCCGCGTGTCCGACGCCATCGGCCGCCTTGGCCCGACCGAGTTCGCGGTGATCGCCCAGGGCACCGACGCCGACGGGGCGGTCAAGCTCGCCGAGCGGCTGTCCCGGATCATCGAAGGCAGTGCGCTCGAGGGGAACCTGACGCCGTTCAAGATGCGCGCCGGGTATGATGCGGTGGCCAACTACCACGAGGCGCCGATCGAGCCCGCCGACATGCTGGTGCGCGCCACGATCGCGATGCGGACATCCCAAGCCGAGGAGGACGGACACTGGATCCGCCCCTTCGAACCGCGGTTCAGCAACTAGAACGAGCCGCGACTAACTTGACTTCGTCCACCCACGCAGGTGCGTGAGCCCTGCGGCGGCGCTGACTTCCTCTTCATCCTGCGAGTGATAGCCGGACAGGTACGCATAGTACCGATACACCCCGGTCGCCTGCACGTCGTTCAGCACCGCGCCCAACACCCGGATCGGCAGTCGGTCCACCTGGAGGAGCTTCATTTCCGCCAGGTCGCGGTCCGTCACGCCGGTCCGGAGCACCAGCAACAAGCTCCCCGTGAGCGACCCCAGGATCAACGGATCCACGCCCGCGCCGAGTGGCGGGCTGTCGAGCAGGATCACGTCGTAGCGGCTCCGGAGGCCGATCAGGAGCTGCGACATGGCCGACGACGCGAGCAGCTCCGGGCCGCCGGCCTTCCGCGTCCCGCAACCGATGAAGTCCACCGACGGAATGGTCGTCGTCTGGACCACGTCTTCCGCCGTTGCCTGCCCCGACAGGTGGTCGAGCAGTCCCGGCTTGCGCTTCGCGCTGAGCACCCGGTGCAGCGCCCCCCGGCGGATGTCGCCGTCGATAAGCAGGGTGCGGCGGCCGGCGTCGGCAAACGCGAGCGCCAGGTTTGAGGCCAGGAACGACTTGCCGTCACCGGACCCCGGGCTCGTGATCGTCACCACCAGCGGCCCGGCGGTGCCGTAGGCATGGACCAGGTTGAGGCGCAACGTGCGGAGAGCCTCGACGACCTGGGCCGTATCGTCCGCCGAGGGGCCCTTCCGGCCGCTGCCCAGCCGCGGGATCGTGCCGAGGATCGTGAGACCCATGTCGCGGGTCACCTGGTCCGGGTAGCGCACCCGCTTGTCGACGCGATCGAGCAGCAGCGCGCCGCCGACCGCGAGACCGAGACCGCCCGCCAGACCGCCTAACAGGAGGACGATGCCCTTCTGCTTGAGCGGCTGCTCCGGCGGCGACGCCAGATCCAGGATCCGGAGGTCGGGGACCGAGCTCACGACCGCGAGCCGCGCCTCGTCATACCGGGACTGCAACGTGGTGTAGAGCCCTTCCGAGATCGCGACATCCCGCCGCAGCCGCGCCTCCTCGATCGTGCGGGTGGGGATCTGCTGCAGCTCGCGCCCCCCCGATGCCAGCTGGAGGTCCAGGTCCGCCATCCGGGTCTCGAGTTGATGGACGAGCGCCCGGATCAACGACGGAATCGTCTGCCGCTGCATGACGACGATCTCCTCGGCGAGCCGCTGCGCCGGCGCGTACTCAGGGGTGTACCGGCTCTGCAACGCCCGTAGCTCGGCGCGCTTCGCGGACAGCGCCGTCAGCGCGCCGCTCAGCTCGGTCGCACTGCGAACAGTCGCGATCGCCTCGAGCTCCACCGACGTGACTCCCGAGTCCGCAGAGTTCACCAGCACCCGCTGGATCACGTCCCGGTCGTGCCGGAGGTTCTCGCGTTCAACCCTCATCTGGAAGAACTGCTGGTACGTCGAGGCCTGGGTCATCTCGAGGCCGGAGGGCAACGGCAAGGAGCTCGTGGTGGGGTCCTGCGGCAGCGTAATCGTGTTGACCCGGAACCCCTCCAGGGCCGCCTCGGCACGGTGCAGCGTCGCTTCCGCGAAGGTGAGCTGCTGGGCGAGGAGTCCGGTGACCTCCGCCAGCTTGTCTCGCTTCAGCTCCGCCGCCACCGTGATGAAGTGGCTGACCAGCGAGTTGAGGGTCGCGGCCGAGCGCTGCGGGTTCGTGCCGGTCAGTTGGAGCCGGATGAAGTTCGCGCCACGGGGGATGGTCGCGTCCACCTGCTCCGCCAGGCCCTGCCGTGCGCTCCGGGGACGGAGCACCTGGAACCTGACGATCCGGCCTCGGGTGAGGATGGCGGGTCCGGGCAACCAGGAGAACCCGACCCCGGCACCCACAGAGTCCGTGACCAAGGCGCGCTGGACCTGCACACTCCCACGCTGCAGCACGAACTGACGGCCGGTGCCGTCCACCTCGAGACGGTACGCGCCCGGGAGCATCCGGTCCTTGAGCTGGAACGCAACGAACACCGCCGCGTCGGCAGAATCCTCCGGGACGAGATAGAGTTTCATCTCGGAGACGACGAGGTCGAGCACCTTGTTCGACTTCGCCAGGTCCACCCAGGCCGTGTTGCCGCCGCCGATCACCTGCTCGGCGGTGATTGGACCGCCGCCGCGCCCCCCACCCCCCCCGCCGGTTCGACCGGCACCTTCCTGCTCGATCCAGATCGTGGCCGTGGATTGATACTGCGGATCGGACAAGCGGCTGGCGCCAAACCCTCCGGCGACCCCGACGACGCCCCCGAGCAGGATCAGCCACTTGTACCGGAGCAACGCCGCCACGTAACGGCGCAAGTCGAGCGGCGTCTCATCATCGCCCGCAGCCTGCGTACGGCCGAATGACGCGTCCAAGCGCTCGAAATCGCCCGGCCGAATGAGTTCGGCCGGCGTCGCTCTCCGCTCTGCAGGCAGGTTGCTCGACATGGTACGGTACGGCACCCCTTTCACGACATCCAAACGCTTGGTACGGGCGAAATATATGCTGCAATCTCGATACCACCTACCGAGGCCATTAGTTTCCGCGACGGACGTCGCCGTCCCGCGCTCCCGTGGCTTGAGGCACCGAGCGGCTCGGCTAGCCCTCGTCACCGAAAGCCAAGCTTGTCTGCAAGCATAGCGACAGTGTCGCGACATGTGTCGCGCCGGTTCCACGAAACCTCTTGACTCCGGTCAGCAACGCGCGTATGCCTACGTGCTTCAATAGCAACGGCACGGGCCCCTTGGTCCAGCAACGCGGAGGCGCAGGCATGCGGTCGTCGGTCAACGTCTCACCCCCACCCGGAACGCCGGCGGGGGGCGCCGTGTCCGACAGCCTGGCGTTGAGCGCCGAGGCGAAGGCCAGTCTCCGGTTCCTGGTGATCGACGACGAGCGCACGTTGCGCGAGAGTTGTCGCAGCGTCCTGGAGATCGACGGCTACAAGATCGAGGTCTGCGGGCGCGGGACCGAGGCGCTCGACCTGGTGCGCCGCCGCGCCTACGACATCATCCTCACCGACCTGTACATGAGCGACGTCTCGGGCATGGACCTGCTCAAGGCGGCGCTCGAAGCGCGCCCCGGCACCATCGTCATCGTGATGACGGGGAATCCCAGCGTCGCGTCGAACGTCGAGGCGCTGCGCAACGGCGCGTGGGACTACCTCCCGAAGCCCTTCACCGCGACCCACCTGCAGATCCTGGTCGGGCGGGCCGCGCACGCCGTCATGGTGGCACGGGAATCAGGCGAGCACAGTGCCGAGCTCGAGGAGCGCGACAGCACCAGCGAGAAGATCACGGTGCTGGGACTCTCGCCGGCGTTCCGCAAGGCCATCGATCTCGCCCGCAAGGTCGCGGCGACCGACGCCTCGGTGTTCATCACCGGCGAGAGCGGTACCGGCAAGGAGCTCATCGCGCAGTTCATCCATCAGCACAGCCGGCGCAGCAGCCGCAGCATGGTCGCGGTGAATTGCGCGGCGCTCCCGGAGGCGCTGCTGGAGTCGGAGATGTTCGGGCACGTGAAGGGGGCCTTCACGGGCGCCATCAAGGACAAGGCGGGCCTGCTCGAAGTGGCCAACGGCGGGACGCTGTTCCTCGACGAGCTGATCGACATGCCCAAACCCGTCCAGGCCAAGCTGCTGCGGGTGATCCAGGACGGCGTGGTGCGGCGGCTCGGCAGCTCGGCGACCAACGCGGTCGTCAACGTACGGTTCATCTCCGCGGCCAACCGCGACCCCGAGGAGGCCACCAAGGCCGGGGTCCTGCGCGAGGACCTGTACTATCGTCTGCGGGTCGTCCCGATCCACCTGCCCTCGCTGCGTGAACGCCTCGAGGACGTGACGCTGCTCGCGAATCACTTCCTCACCTACTACTGGCGGCGCCACCGGGGCGGCGACGTGGCATTGCCCAAGCTCACCGACGGCGCCATCCGCGCCCTGTGCGCCCATCCGTGGCAGGGGAATGTGCGCGAGCTCCAGAACGCGCTCGAGCACGCGGTGGTGCTGCTGGAGCCGGGGCAACCGATCCAGGCAGAGGACATCCCGTTCCTCGGCACGACGCGCGTGGCCGACGTGGGGCGCAGCGGCGGGGCCGCCGACTTCACCGCGGTCGGCGAGGGCGAGGTCGAAGAAAGCTATCATGCCGCGCGCGAGCGCGTCGTGGCGTCGTTCGAGCGGCGCTACCTCACCTGGTTGATCGGCCGGGTGGGCGGCAACATGTCGCGCGCGGCGCGAGTGGCCGGTGTCGACCGGACGACCCTCTATCGCCTGATGGAACGGCACGGTCTCCAGCGCGAGACGATCACGGTCGTGCCGCAGGAACCGTGACGATCAGCAAGCTGCCGGGCTCCGAGCGCGACCGCGGCGTCACCGCCGCAAGCCCCGCGTCCGCCGCGGACGCGGGCCCGAAGATCCAGTGCAAGTACCTGAGCGAAGCCGCCTCGCGCGTGCAGACGGCCTGGCGCAACGAGCACGCGGACGCCCTCTACCCGGGCGAGGTGGCCGAGAACCTCCTCTGGATCGGCCGTGCGGTGGAGGCGGCGCGGGCGGGCCAGCCGTTGCCGGCCAACGGCCCGGCGGGCACGGTCCTCGGTCGTTACCTGCTCGACCAGCTGCGCGCCGAGTTGCTCAAGCTGTGGCCCGCCCACGAGGCGGACGCCGACGGTGCCGGGGTGCTCACCACCCTCCGCGCGTTCGACAAGGTCCGCGAGACGATCGAGCCGGATTGGTCGCAGTACTTCGGCTCCCGCCTGTCGGGACCCGACGGCCTCGACCTGGTGGTCGAGGTCGCACACGACCTGCGCTCGCCGCTCACGTCAATCCTCTTCCTGGCGGAAACCCTGCAGCGCGGACAGAGCGGCGAGGTCAACGACGTGCAGCGGCGCCAGCTCGGCCTCATCTATGCCGCGGCGCTCGGCCTGAGCTCCACCGCGAGCGACGTCATCGAGCTCGCCCGCGCCGGCGACCAGCTGGTGGAGAAGGAGGCCTCCCCCTTCTCCGTGACCGCCATCCTCGAAGCGGTGCGCGACATCGTGCGCCCGATCGCCGAGGAGAAGCGGCTCACCCTGCGGTTGCTGCCGCTCGCCTCCGACTACCGCATGGGCCGGCCGCTGGCGCTGAGCCGCGTGCTACTGAACCTCACGACCAACGCCCTCAAGTTCACCGACGAGGGTTATGTCGAGATCACCACGCAGGCCAAGGGACTCTCGCAGATCGAGTTCGCGGTGCGGGACACCGGCCGGGGGATATCGCCGGACGCGTTGAGCAACCTTTATCAGCCGTTCCGCCGAAGCCTGGGGCGCGCGGGACGCAGCGGGTACTACTTCTCCGGCACCGGCCTTGGTCTGGCGATGTGCCGCAAGCTCGTTGAGGCGATGGGATCGCAGCTCAAGGTCGAGACCAGGCCCGATTGGGGCACCCGCTTCTTCTTCGAGTTGGACCTCCCGCCGGCCAGCCACCTGTAGCACTGTCGCATCGGCTCCACAGTTTGGGCGCCGCGCCGCTACAGCAAAGCGCTTTGTGATCTGCGGTACCTGCTTCGTAAGTCCATATCAATCAACATGATACTCTGACTTGAATCGGGCGGTGCCGCTCGCATAGTCCTTGCTCAATCATCAGGCCGAAGTGCAGTCGCAGTCTCAACCCCATCGGCCTGAAGAGCAAAGGGAAGCGGACCTGATCTCATGACGTCGCTCGAACTCTACGATGTTCTGCCCAGCCTGCGCGCCCCGCAGGCACTTCCGACGGCGATCGACGCGTCGGAAGCGCCTGACGAAGGAGCGCGCCGCTGGCTGAACGTCGCGGTGGCGACGATCGGGATCGCGCTGACAGCCCCGGTGATGCTGGGCATCGCGGTGCTGATCCGCCTGACGTCCCGTGGTCCGATCCTCTACCGTCAGCCGCGCGTGGGGATCGACCGTCGGAGCCCGACGACCGCCGGCGGGAATCACCGGCGCGCACTCGACTACGGCGGCCGGCCGTTCACGATCTACAAGTTCCGCACGATGGCGACGAGCCGCGATGGCGGCGTGCGGGAGGCCTGGGCCTCGCCGGACGATCCGCGGGTCACGCGGCTCGGCCGGATCCTGCGGCAGTACCGGCTCGACGAACTCCCGCAGTTGTTCAACGTGCTGAAGGGCGACATGAACATCGTTGGCCCGCGCCCCGAGCAGCCGCGCATCTTCAGCGACCTGCGCCAGCGGGTGCACGGCTACGGCGAGCGGCAGCGCGTGCGCCCCGGCATCACCGGCTGGGCGCAGATCAACCACCACTACGACCAGTCGATCGAGGACGTGCGCAAGAAGATCGCGCTGGACCTCGACTACATCGCCCGCCAGTCGGTGGTCGAGGACCTGAAGATCATGCTCCTCACCGCGCCGACGGTGGCATTCAAACGGGGCGCATGGTAATGTGACCGACATGGCGCTCGCCAAGCGGCGCGTTCGTTGGGCAGATCTGCGGGCGCCGGCTCCCATGCTGTTGGCGGGGCCGGCGTTCCTCATTTTGTTCTGGCAACCCATGACGACCCTGGTCCGCGACTGGTGGACCGAGGCCGACGCCGCCCACGGCCTGCTGCTGTTCCCGCTGGCCATCTACCTCATGTGGCGCCGCGGGCGTGTGAAGGACCCGCGCCCGCAGCCGGTGCTCGGCCTGACCGTGCTCGCGGCATCGGTCGGGCTGCGCTGCCTCTCCGGCCTTGCCGCCGAGCTCTTCACGATGCGCCTGTCCATGCTCGGCGCGCTCGCCGGGCTGACGATCTTCTGGCTCGGGTTCCGACAGCTGGTCCATTGGTGGCTGCCCGTCCTGCTG
>JBGPHD010000016.1:0-31044 GCA_041484135.1 Gemmatimonadota bacterium | reverse complement strand
TGGAAGCTCGGGGTCGTCGCGGGCACCAACACGCTCGCGGCCCGGGTCACCGGCATCGCCGCGCTCACCTTTGGGGCGATCGGCACCGCGGGAGCGCCGACCTCGGTCGCGGTGGCCGCCGGCAACAACCAGATCGAGCTCGCCGGCCAGCCCCTGTCGATCGCGCCCGCGGTCGTGGTCCGCGACCAGTTCAGCAATCCGGTGTCGGGCGTCACCGTCAGCTTCCAGATAGGATTGGGCGGCGGAGTGCTGCTGGGCCCGATCTCCGTGACCAACACCGCGGGCATCGCGCAGGTCCAGCGCTGGACGCTCGGGCCTTCCGGAGGCGGTCAGAGACTGGACGTTCTCGTCGCGACACTTCCGACGGTGGGCATCACCGCGACTGCGGCCGCGGGGCTGCTGCAAAGTTGCGGTATCCGGTCGGACGGCGTCGCGCTGTGTTGGGGCCGCAACTCGCAAGGCCAGCTCGGCGACGGCACACTTACGGACCGCAGTACCCCCACCACGGTGGTGGGAGGACAGAACTTCACCGGCATCACCATCGGTGGCGCCCATACCTGCGCCCTCACCACGGCGGGGGCCGTCTATTGCTGGGGGGGCGGTCTCAGCGGTCAGCTCGGCGACGGTACCTTCTCGCAGCGGAGCCCCTCGCCCACAGCGGTGACAGGTGGCCTGACGTTCATTTCCGTGTCCAACGGTTTCCAACACTCGTGCGGTCTGACCAGCGACGGCTCGGCCTACTGCTGGGGCCGGAACAACTTCGGCCAGCTTGGCGACAGCGGCACGGTGGACCGGGACGGCCCGACGGTGGTCGCGGGCGGCCGCTCCTACACGGCGATCGCGGCCGGTGCCTACCACACCTGCGCGCTCGCGGTGGACGGCACCGTGTATTGCTGGGGCAACGGCATCTACGGCCAGCTCGGCATCGGCGTGAACACGGCGGTGAACGTACCGACGGCCGTGGCGGCCAACGGCCAGCCCTTTACCGGCGTCGCTGCCGGCGGCGGCCACAGTTGCGGGGCACAGGCTTCGGGCGCCGTCTACTGCTGGGGCAACAACTTCTTCGGCCAGCTGGGTGACGGCACCACGGCCAGCCGTCAGACTCCGGTCCTGGTCTCGGGAGGCGCGACATTCACGAGTATCGCCGCCGGTTACTACGATACCTGCGGCGTCACGACCGCCGGCGCGACGCGCTGCTGGGGCCGCAACGACTTCGGGCAGCTCGGTGACGGGACCACCCTGAACGCTCCGGCACCCACCCTGGTGGCGGGCGGGAACACCTTCGCCGGTTTCATCTTCGGAGCGTTCCACACTTGCGGCCGGACCGCCGCGGGAGCGACGTTCTGCTGGGGTGACAACACCCTCGGACAGATCGGTGACGGGACGTTCGTCCGGCGGCTGACGCCGGTCCCGGTGATCCCGTAGCGCCCGCGGTCCGCGGCGTTCTCAACGCGCCGGCTCGCGGTTTCGTAGCCAGGACAATGCCGGATTGACATCACGCTGACGCTTCCGCCGTAGGGGTGGGTTCGGGGCAGTTCGTGAGGGAAGACGGGGGTCGAGTGAGCGAAACGACGGGCGCTCTGGGGCGCGTGGCACGGTCGTGGCTTCCCAGGGCCGGCATCGCGTTGGGCGTGGTGCTCCTGGTGGGCCTGGTGTGGCTGCGCCTGCGCGACCTGCGCCGGGACGCGCTGGCGGGCTCGGAGGCCCGCATCCGCGCGCTCGCGGACACCAAGAAGCTCGCGGTGGACGCCTGGGTCGCGCAGCGGCGGTCCGCGGCCGCGATCGTGGCCGAGTACGCGGCCAACGTGGACCCCGCGTTCGGGCGTCGGAGCGCGACCGGCGGCCGCGCGCTGGCCGGGGCGACGGGCAGCGGTGCCGGCCGCTTCTGGTCCGCGGTCCAGGAGCTTTCCGGGTACACCTCGCTGGTCGTAGTGTCCTCGAGCGGCGAGGTGGTCGGCCGTTCGGACGTCTCGGCCGCGGTGCCAGCGGCCATGCTCGAGGCGACGCGCGAAAGCGCCCGGGATGGCCGGTTCCGCGTGGCGGGTCCGATCCGCGACGCCGACAGCGCCCTCGTCCTGGGCTTCGTCGCCCCGGTCCTCGAGCCGGCGACGGCCGCCACGGGCGGTCTCCCGCGCGCCACGGGCGCCGTGCTGGCCGTGCTCGATCCCGCCGAGTTTCTGTATCCCGCCGTCGGCCACCAGCCGTACGCCTCGGAGACCGGGGACTGCTATCTGGTCCGTCGCGACCGGAGCGATCTCGTCCTGCTTTCCCCGCGCCGGTTCCCCTCGGCGGCCCCGCTCACCGTCAGACATCCCTGGGCACAGAGCCCGCCGCTGGAACGACTGGCCGTCGAGGGCGTGCGGGAATACGACAGCGACGCCGACACCGCCGAGGTCGCCGTCATCGGCGCGCCGCGCCGCATCGCCGGGACAGGATGGGGCCTGGTCTGCCGGATGGACCGCTGGGAAGCGCTCGGCAGTTATGACGCCCGTGCCCGGGACGAGATCCTCCGCGCCCTGGCGGTGGTGCTCGCTGCGGGCCTGGCCTGGACCTGGTACCGCCGGCACGCCGAGCGGACGCACGAGCTCGAGCGGCGTCACGCGTCGGAGGCCCTCCTCGCCGCGGAGCACAAGTTCCGCACGCTCGTCGAGCAGTCCCTGGCCGGGATCTACATCATCCGCGCCGGCTCCTTCCACTACGTCAATCCGACCTTCGCGCGGATCTTCGGCTACTCGGTGGGCGAGCTTCTGGCGTTGCCGTCGGTGCTGGACCTGGTGGTGGACGAGGATCGCGCCATGGTGCGTGAAGCGTTGCGCCGCCGCGAGGACGGGTCGGTGCAGAGCACGCGCTACACGTTCCGCGCCCGGCGGAAGGACGGCACACCGCTGGAGATCGAGGTGCACGGCACCCGCACCGACCTCGACGGCACGCCGGGCGTGATCGGCACCCTGCTCGACGTCACCGAGCGCGGGTTGCTCGAGCACCAGCTGCGCCAGTCGCAGAAGATGGAGGCCGTGGGGCAGCTGGCGGGCGGCATGGCCCACGACTTCAACAACCTGCTGACCTCGATCCTCGCCACGGTCGAGATCCTCACTTCCGAGGTGCCGCCCGAGTCACCCCTGCTCGAGGACCTGCGTTCGATCCAGCACGCGGGCCTCCGGGGCGCGGAGCTCACCCGGAAGCTCCTGGCCTTCAGCCGGCGGCAGCGCCTCGAGTTCCACGCGGCGGACCTGGGTGAGCTGGTCCGGGAATCCGCGAGCCTGCTCCGGCGGGTGGTGCGCGAGGACATCGAGTTCCGCATCGATGCCGAGCCGGTCCCGCTCCCGGTCCGCGCGGACGGCGGCGCCGTTGAGCAGGTCTTGATGAACCTCGTGACCAACGCGCGCGACGCGATCCCCGGGGCCGGGGAGATCATCATCCGCGTGACGCGGGTGCGCCTCGATGCCGCCACCTGCGACGCGCTCGGGTGGGGCATCCCGGGGGACTATGCCGCGCTCATCGTCACCGACACCGGGGTCGGCATGGACGAAGACACACGCACCCGGGTGTTCGAGCCTTTCTACAGCACCAAGCCGGTGGGCAAGGGCACGGGTCTCGGCATGGCCACGGTCTATGGTCTCGTGAAGCAGCATCGCGGGTTCGTGGACGTCGCGAGCGAGGTGGGGCGCGGGACGTCGGTCACGGTCTATTTCCCGATCGCCGAGGGGATCCACCCGCAGGTGCCGGTCCGCGAGACGCTCCCCGCCCGGGGCGGCCGGGAGACGGTGCTGCTGGTGGAGGACGAGGACTCGCTCCTCATCATGGGCAAGCGCGTCCTCGAGAAGCACGGCTACGCGGTGCTGACGGCGTCCGACGGGGAACGGGCCCTGGAGGTCTTCCGCTCTCACCAAGGTACGATCGATCTCCTCATGACCGACGTCGTGATGCCCAGGCTCGGCGGCCCCGACCTCTATCGCGAGCTCAAGCGGGAAGGGCGCCGCGTGCGCGTCCTCTTCACCAGCGGCTACGCCGACCGCGACATCCGCAGCTCCGGCGCGCTGGACGCCGAGGTGCCGATCCTCCTCAAGCCGTGGACGATCACCGATCTGCTCAAGAAAGTGCGAGAGGTGTTGGACGCGCCGGCGCAGGACTGAGCGCGCCGGGCGGGCTACTCGACGACGAGGATGATCCGGTTGTTCGTCCCGAACGCGATCGGACCCCGGTAGAGCTTGCGCAGGGCCACCAGCATCGCGGCGTCGGAGCTGGTGACCTCGACCGCCACCACCACCGTGTCCGCCGGAGCGCCAGGCAGCCCGTCGGGCAGGGACCAGGTGCGCCACCGATACGTCGTTCCGCCGTGGGTGAACCCGAAGCCGGTCGGCAGCGCCGCCGTCATGCCAGGCGGCACCTCGCCGTCGCCGGCGGCGGCCGGCCACGATCCCGTCGTCTCGCGCACGTCGAAGGCCGCGTGGCGGATGGCGTTGTAGTCCCCGATGACGCGGGTCGCCTCGGCCCGGGACACCACCGGCCCGACGCGCGGGACCGCCAGCGACGCCAGGAGCGCGAAGATCGCCAGGACGGCGAGCAGCTCGAGGACGGTGAAGCCGCGGCGCGTCATGGCTGCGTCGCCATGCGCAGGGTGGTGTAGGCGCCGGAAAAAGGCGTGAGGTCCTGTCCGAAGCGATAGGCGTACACGTTAGGCCCGACCCGCGCTTCCAGGGTGAAGATGGAGTCCGCGGCGTGGTACGCGATGTCGCCGCCCTCGAGGCCCGCCGCGGCGAGACTGGGGGGCAGCCTGCCGGCCGAGTCGCGGTAGTGGATCACCGCCTGCTGGGCCAGGTAGATCCCGAACCGGGCCGACGCCTCCTCCTCGGCGCTCGTGAAGGCCTGCGGCGCCACCCGCGGCCGGCGCCATTCCAGGACGTTCAACACCACCAGGACCACGAGCAGCAGGGAGAGCCATGGGAGCCGTGTGCGCAGCGGCGCCCGCGGCCGGGCCGCGTCCGCCACCATCGCGTCGGCGTCGCGGCGCACCTCGTCCACGAACTCCCACGGCTTCTTCGGTGGCGGGGTGGCGCCCGGGGAGGGAGGAAGGCCGGTCATGGCGTGCGGATGGCCCGGGTGACCCAGCGGCAGACGGGGAGCTGGCCGGCCACGCGGCCGGTGGCGGTGCGGGACTGCGAGGCGACGCGGACCACCGTGCGGGGCACCCAGTTCACGGGGATGGACACCGCGTAGTCGTGCCCGTGCCGGCGCACCCCGAGGATGCCCAGCTCGTATGGGAGATGCTGGGCCCACTTCAGGTTCAGCTGGCGGGTGGGGAGGAGCAGCGAGCCCGCCGACACGCTGTCGCCGTCCACCGAGGTCACGGTGTCGCCCACCAGGAGGCCGCGGCCGCGGAACGGTGAGTCGTCCGCGATCCACCCGACCACGGCGCGGTTGCGCGCGACGCCGATGAGGGCCACGCCGGGCAACGGCGCGCCCCGGCAGCTGTCCAGCGGGACGGTGTCGAGCGCGGCCTGCAACTCTCCCGCGAACGCCGAGAGATCGGGGTAGCGTGTCCGTTCCCGCTCATAGCGCGCCAGCGCGTCCTCGAGCCACGGGACCAGCGCCATGTTGGTGTTGAGCGCTTCGCTCCGGGCCGCCCAGGTGGCCGTCGGGCTGGTGGCCGCGAGCACGCGAAGCGTGACGGCGCGCGCGAGCTGCTCGGCGAAGGCCTGGTCCCAGAAGAGTGACGCGTAGCCCGAGCGCACCATCTCGCCCTCGACCGCGGCGCGAAGCCCCGCGCTGCGGGAGACGATCTCCGGATGGGCGTCCAGGAGCCGGCGGACCGCGGCGTGCGCCATCTGGTGGGTGAGGACGAGCCAGATGTAGTTCGGGGAGCGGAACGAGCGCGTCGGGTTCACCGGGTCGGGGGCGAGGAAGAGGCGCCAATCCGGGCCGCGCGGCTCGGCCGGGTCCACCGACGGGCTGGTGAGGAACGTGGCGAAGGTGCGGGCGAGCGTGACGTCGAACGTGAGGTCCTGGTAACCGGTGTAGGCGATGATCGCGCTGTCGAGCTGCTTCGACCGCGTCAGCGCCACCCACGCGTCCGAGAGGTCCTCCCGCCGCGAGTCGGCGTTCAGGCCCTCCAGGATCACCGGCGCCGCGCGGGGCGCGAAGGCCTCGGCCGCGACGATGAACCGGCGCACCGCCGCGCGCATGGGTTCGTTCCCGGTGAAGCAGCGCCGCTCCCCGGCCAGGAGCCCGCACGCCGAGTCGGGAAGGTCCGGGTTGGCGTACGTCTCGAGCACCATCCCCACCGGCATCGGACCCAGCGCCCGCGCCAGCGCGAACGCCGAGTCGCCAAGCTCGGTGGTGAGCGCCCGGAGCCAGTGGCGGAACGGGCCCTGTGGCGGGACCTTGCCGGTGTCGGCGAGCTGGAAGACCAGGCCGACGATGTCCAGCATCGAGTCGTTGCGGACCACCGTCTTCCCGACCGGGAACGAGTTGGTGCCTTCCGGCAGCTCGCCCCCGCACCCGAAGACGCCTAACAGCAGCAGCCCGCATATCGCCTTCCGCATGCTCCCTCGTTCGCTCGAACACCCTACACCCTACACCCGGTCTCTTCAGTGCCGGAACTGCCGCACTCCGGTCATCACCATCGCCATGCCGGCCGCGTCGGCGGCGGCGATCACCTCGGGGTCACGTACCGAGCCGCCCGGCTGGATGATGGCCCGCACGCCGGCCGCCGCCGCCGCGTCCACCCCGTCGCGGAAGGGGAAGAAGGCGTCGGACGCGAGCACGCAGTCCTTCGTGACGTGGCCCGCTGCCTTGGCCTTGTGCACGGCGAGCATCGAGCTGTCCACGCGGCTCATCTGCCCCGCGCCGATCCCGATGGCGCGCCGGTCGCGCGCCAGCAGGATGGCGTTCGACTTCACGCTGAGCACTCCCGCCCACGCGAAGCGGAGATCGAGCAGCTCCTCGTCCGAGGGGGAGCGCCGGGTCGGCACCTTCCACCCGCTCTCGTCGAGGTCGAGCCGCAGCCGCTCCTGCACCAGGAACCCGCTCCGCACCCGCTTGAAGTCGAGCGCCGCCTCGTCGGAGCTCGGGACCTCGACCACCCGCAGGTTCTTCTTCTTCGCCAGGACCGCGGCCGCCTCGGGCTGGAAGCGCGGCGCCACCACGACCTCGATGAAGAGGTCGGCCATCGCCTCGGCGGTCTCGGCCGTGACCACGGTGTTGAAGCCCACCACCGAACCGAACGACGAGACGGGGTCGGTCGCGGCGGCGCGCGCGTACGCCTCCGGCGGGTTGCGTCCGATGGCCAGGCCGCAGGGCGTGGTGTGCTTGATGACGGCGCACGCGACCTCGCCGGGGAAGGCGCCCACCGCGGTGAGCGCGGCGTCCACGTCGAGGAGGTTGTTGAATGAGAGCTCCTTGCCCGAAAGCTGGGTGAGCGACGCGAGCCCGCCCGGCTCGCCCGTGCCGTAGAACGCCGCGCGCTGGTGCGGGTTCTCGCCGTAGCGGAGCGCCTGGTGCCGTTCCAGGACCATCACGACCGTCGGCGGCAGCTCGCCGTCGCTGCCTCCCGAGAGGTACGCGGCGATGGCGCCGTCGTAGGCGGCGGTGTGCGTGAACGCCTTGGCCGCGAGCTCGCGCCGCAACGCGGCGTCGATCCCGCCCTTCCGGAGCGCCTCGATGACCCGCGGGTAGTCGGTGGGATCCACGACCACGCCGACCGACTCGTGGTTCTTGGCGGCCGACCGCAACATGGAGGGTCCGCCGATGTCGATCTGCTCGATCGCGTCCTCGAACGATGTGTTGGGCCGCGCGATGGTCTCGCGGAACGGGTAGAGGTTCACGGCGACGAGATCGATCGCGGTGAAGTGGTGCGTCTTCAGCGCGTCGAGGTCGCCCTTCTCCCGCCGCCGGGCGAGAATCGCGCCGTGGACCGCGGGGTGCAGGGTCTTCACCCGCCCGTCCATCATCTCCGGGAAGCCGGTGACCTGCTCGATGGGGGTGACCGGCACGCCGCTCTTGCTCAGCGCGTGCGCGGTACCGCCCGTCGAGACGATCTCCCAGCCGAGCTTCACCAGTCCCGCGGCGAACTCCACCGCGCCGCGCTTGTCCGAGACCGACACCAGGGCGCGCGGCATCACCAGGCCTCGGCGATCGCGCGGGTGATGTCGGCCAGCGCCACCACGTCGAGGAGGTCGATCACCTCGGCGGGGGAGTGCGAGTAGCGCAACGGCCAGCCGATGGCGACGTCCGGCACGCCGAAGCGGGTGAACATGGAGCCGTCGTTGCCGCCGTTGGTGGTGCCGATCTGGAGCGGGATGCGGCGGGCGCGCGCCAGCGCGGCCAGCGAATCCACCAACGCGGGCGGCGTGACCGAGCTGTTGTCCACCGCGCGCGCCACGGCGCCGCGCCCCAGCAGCGCGTCGGCGAAGGTCTTGATCTCGAGCGGGGCGTCCGCGGAGACGAAGGTGTCGAGCGCGTGGACGCGGACCGGCTCGCCGCCGAGGCTGCGCGCCACGGCGCGCGCGCCCTCGAGCCCCACTTCCTCGCGGGTCGAGAACACGAACAGCACGCTGTGCCGCAGCCGCCGAGGATCGAGGTGGCGCAGCGCCATCAGCTGCGCGACGCAGCCCACCCGGTCGTCGAAGGACCGGCCGGTGGCCCGGGTGCCGGCCAGGCTCACGTACTGCTTGGGCATCGTCACCAGGTCCCCCACCCGGATACCTAACGAGTCCGTGCCGGCGCGGGTCCCCGCGCCCGGGTCCACCCGGATGCCGGTCGCGCTGGTGTCGGGGCGGCCGCCCACGAGCGGCTGGGGCGGGGTGTGGCGCGGGGCGGGGCCCACGCTGTCGCGCGGCGTGAAGACGGCCGGCACGACGCCCTGCGCCGTGTGCACCAGCGCCGGCTCGCCCTCGTAGAGCGAGACGAAGAAGCCGCCGCGGCGCCGGAGCTCCAGCTGGCCGTCGTCGCGGATCGCCGTGACGACGAAGCCGATCTCGTCCATGTGGGCGACGAAGACCACGAGCGGGGCGCCCTGGCCCACGCGCACCAGCACGTTCCCCGCCGAGTCGGTCACGGGGTTCGCCCAGTCGGGGAGCAGGTGGATGATCGTCTCGCGGACGGGGCCCTCGTGGCCGGAGACGCCGTAGGACTCGACCAGCTGCCGCAGCAGCTCGCGTGCCTCGATGAGCTTGGGGTCGGTCTGGGCGGACGCGGCCGGGGGCGCCATGACGAAGCACAGCGACAACGCGAGGGCGGCGCCGCAGCTGGTCAGGGCACGGTGACGCTGTGACTGCGCGTCTGCGCGTCTGCGCGTCTGCGCGTCTAGTTCGGGCGTCTGCGCGTCTGTCTTCACGGCGTCTGTTGTCATGGCGCCCCCCCGAGGAAGGCCGCGAGCCGTTGCTCGAGCCGCGCGACGTCATTGAGCGAGACCGTCTCGACCGGCGTCCGCGCATACCGTGCCGGAAGCAACCAGGCCGTCACCAGCCGGTACCCCGACGCCACGCCGACGCTGTCGCTGCCGAGCTGTGGTCCGCTCCCCAACTGTGCCGCCGGGGCCGTTCCGCCGAGGAGGACGATGGTGGCGGCCGCCGCGGCCGCGCCGCGGTTGATGAGCACGAAGCTGGCGCCGTCGTTGGCGTAGTGCCGCCGCCGGGTGAAGGCGACGACCGTCGTGCCGCCGGCGGCGGGCGCGCGCCGGACGGCCGAGACCAGCGCGGCGCACGCGGAACGCGCCGCCGCCCAGGGCGCGGCGACCAGCCGGCCCGACGGTCCGTAGCGGTGCGGCTGCTTGGCCCGCGTCACCGGGGCGAGCACTTCGATGCCGAGGGCGGTGACTTGGGTGGCCGACACCGCGCCCACGTCCACGTAGGCGTTGTCGAGGTTGAACGGGTCGTCGGGACCGCCGACGCGCCCGCGGGTGAGGTGGGTCGAGCGCACGCCGACCACGCCGGGCACCGCGCCCCGCCGGCCGAACACGGTGACCCGCTGCCCCTCGAGGAACTGGTCGTAGAGCGGCCCGACGTTGGTGGTGCCGACGCGCCGGAGCGTGAGATAGCCCTCCGCGTTCACGCCGCCCACGACGTAGCCGACCTCGTCCATCGGGCACAGGACCACGCGCACCGGTTCGCCGGTGCCGCGCGACCAGACGACGTTCCCCGCGCGGTCCAGGCTCGCGCCGGGGAGCAGGCCGAGCAGGCTGTCGGCCATCGCGTCCTCGAGGCCCGAGACGGCGCTCATCGCCGTGAGCCTGAGGACGAGGGAATCGGGCGCCTGCGCGGCCACCGGTCCGGCGAGCAGGACCAGCAGGGCGGGGGCGAGTACGTCAGGCGGTCGCAAGCGCATGAGCGAGGTCGGTTGGCAGGGTGTCGGCCGGGCCGAAGGATCCGGCGATGAGGGCGAGGATCGGCATGCTCGGCAGGTCTCCGGTCGCGCCGAGCTGGGGCGAGCCCAGCAGCTGGGCGCAGGCGCGGACCACGCAGGGCAGGAGTCGGTGTTCCACGGCAAGCACGCGCGCGGCCAGCGACTCGGGCGTGTCGTCCACCCGCACCGGGACCGGCCATTGCGCGAGGATGCGGCCGTGGTCGAACTGCTCGTCCACCAGGTGCACGGTGGCGCCGGAGACGCGGACCCCGCTCGCCAGCACCGCCGCGTGGACGCGGCGCCCGTACAGGCCCTGGCCGCCGAAGGCCGGCAGCAGCGCCGGATGGATGTTGATGATGCGGTTGCGGTAGGCGTTGACCACGGCGTCGGGCACCCGCTTGAGGTAGCCGGCGAGGACCACCAGGTCGATCGCGCCGGTCCGGAGCAGCCGGATCAGGCCGCTCGCGTCCTGCCCGTCCTCCCGCGTCACCGCGGTCGCGACGCCGGCCGCGCGGGCGCGCTCGAGCGCTCCAGCATCGGCGCGGTTGGCGACGACGAGCGCCACCTCCGCCGTGGCGTCGTTCGCGAGCGCGTCGAGCAGGGCCTGGAGATTGGAGCCGTGGCCGGAGGCCAGCACGGCGATACGTACGCGAGGCACCGGGCGAAGATAGACGCCAACGCGCCCGGACGCCAAGACGCCAGGGAAAGAGGGGTCTCTCCCTGGCGTCCGGCGCGACCCTGCGATCGGGCTACCGCAGCGTGAGCGTGTAGATCCCGGCCCGGCGGCTGTCGCCGAAGTTGTTCACGACCAGCTGGAAGGTCCCCGTGCTCGGGAGCGTGAAGACGACGCGGGAGTCGAGGTCGCCCAGCGAGTCGTCGTCCTCCGCCAGCCGGTTGCCGGCGCCGTCGAGGAGCTGGAGGTAGGTGTCGAACTCCTCGGAGCGCAGCTCGATGGTGACCGTCTGCCCGGCGGCGCCCTGGAACTGCCAGACGTCGGCCCAGGTGCCGTCGTTCATCGCCTGGTCACCGGTCTCCAGGCGTCCCTGGACCGTCGTGCCGACCTGCACCGTGCCCACCACGCCCGGGGCCAGGATGGTGCCGGTGATCGCGAAGGCCGGCTGGACCGGCGTCGGCATCGTGGCACCCGGCTGTGCCAGCGGCAGCGCCTGCGGGATCGGCGCGGGCTGGGGCGCCATCGCCATCGCCGACTGGACCGTCATTGTGTACTGCCCCGGCGTGGTGGTCGCCATGTACGTCGTCACCGCGAGGCGGTAGGTGCCCGCCATGGGGCAGGTGTAGTTGACGCGGGCGTTCAGGCCCTCGCCCGTGTCGTCGTCGCGCGCCACGATGTTGTTGACCGGATCGAACACCAGCGCGTAGTTGTCCCAGGTGGAGAGGATGTCCATCTGGAACGACTGGCCCGCCATGCAGGAGAAGTTGTACGCCTGGAAGGGCTTCCCGTCCCAGCGCGCGTCCATCGTCGTGAGGTTCCCGCTGACCTGCTGGTTGGCCGCGATCGTCCCGATCACCCCGGTGGGGTTGGCGGTCGGGATCGCCATCGGGGTGGGCGCCATCGCGCCCATCGCCGACTGGAGCATCATCGTGTACTGCCCCGGCGTGGTGGACGATGTGTAGGTCGTCACCGCGAGGCGGAAGGTGCCTGTCATCGGGCAGGTGTAGTTGATGCGGGCGTTCAGGCCCTCACCCGTGTCGTCGTCGCGCGCGGCGATGTTGCCGACCGGATCGAACACCAGCGCGTAGTTGTCCCAGGCGCTGAGGATGTCCATCTGGAACGACTGGCCCGCCATGCACTGGAAGCTGTACGCCTGGAACGGCTTCCCGTCGTAGCGCGCATCCATCGTCGTGAGGTTGCCGGTGACCTGCTGGTTGGCCGAGATGGAACCGACCACGCCGGTGGGGTTGGCGGTCGGGATCGCTATCGGGGTGGGCGTCGCCATCGGCATCCCGCCCGCGGCCTGGAGCGAGACGGTGAAGCTGCCGTACGCGCCGGAGCGGTACGTGTTGACGACGATCTTGTACATCCCCGTGTAGCCCAGCACCCGGGTGACGCGGGCGTTGAGCCCGCCGCCGCCGTCATCGTCGCGGGCCAACTCGTTGTTGTTCGCGTCCAGCAGCAGGCAGAAGGCGTCGAAGTCGCTCGAGATCACGTCGATCTGGATGCTCTGTCCCGCCTGGCCGTAGAAGGTGAACTGCTTGTAGTGGGTCCCATCGGTGAAGACGGGATCGGCCATGTTGAGGGTGCCGCTCATCATCTGTCCCACGGCGATCTGGGTCTGACCGCGCGCGGGCAGCGCGACACCGGCCACGAGCGCCAAGCCGATCGTCAGCGGGCGCGCGGCGGCAAGGAGAGCACGACGGGACATGGGGACCGATCCTCCGAAAGCGTTGGATGGAAGGCGGTAGAGACAGCGAATGCCGCTCAGTATATGTACCTCTGCAAAGGGCAGCAATAGCACCGGATCGGCGTTTTGGCGGTGATGGGAGTCACTCCCCTTGCGCCTCGATGACGCGGGCGGCGGCGAGCAGGTCGGCGGCGACCGTAACGCCAAGCGCCGTGGCGCGTTGGACGTCCTCTTCACGGCCGGGATGCGCGATCAGCAGGCCGCGTCCGCCGAGGGCCGCCGCGGGCTCCACGTCGCGCGAACGATCGCCGAGGAACCAGGAGCGGTCGAGGGCGAGCTGGTGGTCGTGCGTGGCACGCTCGAAGAGTTCCACGCCCGGCTTGCGGCAGCGGCAGGGATCGCCGGGAAGGTGCGGACAGAAATACGCGGCGAGGAAGCGGACCTGCTCGGATGCCAGCAGCGACTCGATCCGCCGGTTGATGGCCGCGAAGGCCTCCGGGCCGTAGAGCCCGCGCCCGATCCCCGACTGATTGCTCACGATCACCAGCGGCCAGCCGGCGCGCACCATCGCGCCCAGTCCCGGAGCGGCGTTGGGCAGGAGCTCCACCCGATCCGCGTCGCCCAGGTAGCCGGGATCGTGGATGATGGTGCCGTCCCGGTCGAGGAAGATGGCGCCGCGCGCGTTCAGCCGGCCGCCTCGGTCACGGCCCGCGCCAGCTCGGCCTCCTCCTCCGGGCGCACGGCGCGCAGGTCGAGCGTCACGCGCCCCTTCCCCACGACGGCGACGACCGGGATGGTGCGCCGCCGTAGCCGCTCGGCCAGGGCGCCGGGGTCCGCGACTGCCAGCTCCACGCCCGCGCTAGGAAGCTCGACACCGGGAAAGGCGCCGCCTCCCACCATGGCTCGCGTCTCCACCACGCGGGCGCGGGCCAGCTGCGGCAGGCGGGCGGCGAGCGCCGCCGCGCGGACGGCGATCTCCTCTCGACCGGCCGTGAGCATGCGGAGGACCGGCACTTCGCGCCGGGCGCGGACGGGATCGCGATAGAGGGTCAGCGTCGCGGCGAGTCCGGCGAGCGTGAGCTTGTCGGCCCGGGCCGCGCGCGCGAACGGGTGGGCACGGCACCGCTTGACGAATGCCGCGGTGCCCAGGAGGAGCCCCGCCTGCGGTCCCCCCAGCAGCTTGTCGCCGGACGCGACGACCAGCGTCGCGCCGCTCGACACCGCCTCACGCAGCGTCGGCTCACCCGCGAGCCCGGCCTCCGCGAGGTCGAGCAGCAGCCCGCCGCCCAGATCGTACAGGACCGGCTTCTTCCTCTTCCTGCCGAGCGCGACCAGCGACTCGAGGGGCACGTCCTCGGTGAACCCGACGAGGGCGAAGTTGGAGCGGTGCACCTTGAGGATGGCGGCGGGTGCGGGGGAGCCTGCTTTCCGGCTCCCGCCGCCTAACGCGCGCTCGTAGTCGGCGAGGCGGGTGCGATTGGTGGTGCCGACCTCGTGGAGGCGGGCGCCACTCTGCTCCATGATCTCGGGGATGCGGAACCCGCCGCCGATCTCGATCAGCTCGCCGCGCGAGACCACGACCTCGCTCCCGTCCGCGGCGACGGCGAGCGCGAGCAGGAGGGCCGACGCGGCGTTGTTCACGACCATCGCGTCCTCGGCGCCGGTGAGCTCGGTGATGAGGTCGGCGCAGTGGACGTGCCGGCTCCCGCGCCGGCCGGTCACGGTGTCGTACTCGAGCGAGCTGTAGCCCTGCGCCGCCTGGGCGATCGCTTCGATGGCAAGGTCGGCCAGCGGCGCGCGGCCGAGGTTGGTGTGCAGGATGACCCCGGTCGCGTTGATGCAGCGGCGGAGCGTGGGGGTCGTGGCGGCGTCGAGCGCGCCTCTCACCGCGGCAACCCAGGCCGCATCGTCCGCGGGCGCGCCCTCCGGGGTCGCGCGCGCGGCGGCGACGGCGCGGCGGACCGCGGCGACGACCAGGTCGCGCGGGTGGCCCTCGCCCGCGGCGATGATCCCGGGCAGGCGGAGGAGCCGGTCCACCGACGGCAGGGCGCGGCGGCGGTCGGTCATGAGTGCAGGTGGATGGTGTCGCGCGTGCTGTGGATGGTGTCGCGCGTGCCGCGGATGGTGTCGCGCCTGACGCCGGCGGTGTCGGGAGCCGGGCGCGTGGTATCGGCCGGGGCGCGCCGCCCGCGGGCCGGCGTCTCCCGACGCCTGGGCACGCTGAGCGGGATCCGCGTGGGGGCGCCGGTGATCCCCGAGAGACTCCGCGCCCCTTCCAGCACGACGACGTAGCGCGCGTCGGCAGCGAAGGGCTCCGCCATCCGGAGGAGCCGGACGTCCGATGGCGGCGGCCGCCGCTCGAGCAGCCGCATCGCGGGCGTGGTGTCGCGGGCGAGCGAGCGACCGGTGGGCGGGGCACCCGGCGCCCCCGGTGCGTTAGGTGCCCCCGGCGCCGGGGCCGCCGGCTCGGGTATCGGCGGCGGCCGCCTGGCCCGCGACGTGTCTGCCGCCTGACGCGCGGCGGCCTCCCGCGCGCGCAGGGAATCGAGCCCCGCCGGCGTGGTGACCAGCAGCACGCGCAGGCGGGCCGTCGTGTCGGTGGACGGGCTCACCTGCACCATGCCGGTATCGAACGCGACCGCCGGATCGAGCGGGCGGTCGAACGTCAGGCGGACCGTCATCGAATCCGCCAGCTCGGCGGTGCGGATCCGCGGCGCGGTGGTGTCGTGGACGAACGAGTAGAAGGCCATCGCGGCGCTGTCCGGGAGCGTCACGCGGACGGTGTCGAAGGCCTCGCGCGGTCCTCGGCGCCGGTTGCCGTCCTGGTCGATGGTGCCGGTGACCAGGTAGGTGCCGGCCGGGAGCAACGGCAGGTCGAAGCTCCCCGCGGAGTCCGCCAGGGCGCGATAGGGCAGGGAGTCGGGGAGGAGCACCGCCTCGATCAGGGCGTTCGCGCCGGGGCGGCCCCCCGCCCAGTCCACGATGGCGCCGCGCAGCGATGCCGAGGGCAGCGGCGGGCCGGTGGAGAAGACGATCAGGCGCCCGCGCTTGAGCCGGTTCTGCCGGAGGTCGGTGATGACCGGCAGGAGCTCGATCCGGTAGATGCGTCCCGCCTTGAACCCCCCGTGGGGTCGCACGGTGAGCTGGTTCCGGTGCCAGGACACGCGCGCGACGCCGGTGTCGGGCGAGAGGATGATGGCGCCGTCGAGGTCGGGCCGCGACGCGGCGATCCGCTCGTTCACGACCTCATCGAAGGTGATCCGGGCGACGTCGGGCGGCTGCTCGAGGGTGACGCCCGAGTCGGGGGTCGCGTCCACGATGATCGGCGGGTCGTGGTCCGGCGGTCCGCCGGGCGGGTCGCCGGCGGAGGCGCACGAGAGCAGGAGGAGCGAGAGGGCGCACGCGGCGCCCGGCCCTAGGCGCATCCCAAGGCCTTGAGCTTCGCGCTCAGCGCCGCCGCCTTCGCCGACCACTCCTGCTCCTTCGCACGCTCGCCCTCCACCACCTCGGCGGGGGCCCGGGACGTGAAGGACGCGTTGGCGAGCTTGGCCCGGAGTCCCGCCAGCAGCTTCTCGAGCCGCGCCAGCTCCTCGCCGAGGCGCGCGCACTCCTTGGTGACGTCGATCGCGCCGCCCAGCGCCACGAACAGCGAGGCGCGGCCGGGCAGGACGGCGTGGGCTCCGGCGCCCGCCGGCGGCGCCTCATCGAGCTGCTCGATCCGCGCCAGCCGGACGATCATCGCGCGCGTCGCATCGACCGCGCGCCGGCCGTCCTCGTCGAGCCCGGCCAGGGACACCGCCACCGTCCGGCCCGGCGGGACGCCGTAGTCGGCCCGTGCGGCGCGCACCGCGTTCACGATCGCCTGCGCGAACGCGAACTCGCGCTCCACGCCCGCATCGAGCCGCCCGGCCCTGGCATCGGGCCAGGGCGCCGTCACGATCGTCGCGCCGTCGTTCCCCGGGAGCCGGCGCCACAGGGTCTCGGTGATGTACGGCATCGTGGGGTGCAGCAGCCGGAGCACGGCGTCGAAGCCGTGCACCGCGACGGCGCGCGCCACGTCGCCGCCCGGCGCGTCCGCCTCGCCGAAGAGCCGCGGCTTGATCGCTTCGAGGTACCAGTCGGCGAAGTCGTCCCACAGGAAGTGGTACGGCGCCCCCACCGCGTCGTTCAGCCGGAACGCCTCGAGCGCGGCCGTCGCGTCGCCGGCACAGGCCCGGAGGCGCGAGAGGATCCACCGGTCCGCGAGGGCGAGGTCCCCTTCGGGGATCTTCGCGAGGGCCGGGAGCGCGCGGCCCTCCACGTGCTGGAGCACCAGCCGCCCGACGTTCCAGAGCTTGTTGGCGAAGTTGCGCCCCGAGGCGAACGACCCTTCGAGGTCGGCCGGGTCGAGCACGATGTCGGTGCCCACCGCGAGCCCGTGGGTCACGGTGAAGCGCAGCGCGTCGGCGCCGTACCGCCGGACGACGTCGAGCGGGTCGATCCCGTTGCCTAACGATTTCGACATCTTCCGGTGCTGGGTGTCGCGCACCGTCCCGTGCAGGTACACGGTGTGGAAGGGCAGCCGGTCCATGAAGTGCAGGCCCGCGAAGATCATCCGCGCCACCCAGAAGAACAGGATCTCGGGCGCGGTGACGATCACGTCGCCGGGATAGAAGCGCGTGAGGTCCGGCGTGCGCTCCGGCCAGCCGAGCGTGGAGAAGGGCCAGAGCCACGAGCTGAACCAGGTGTCGAGCACGTCCTCGTCCTGCCGGAGCGCGCCGCCGCACGTCGGGCACGCCTTCGGGTCCTCGCGGTACGCCTGCGAGGTGCCGCAGGCGTCGCAGTACCACACCGGGATGCGGTGCCCCCACCACAGCTGCCGCGAGATGTTCCAGTCGCGGATGTTGAGCAGC
The DNA here is from genome assembly GCA_041484135.1 of Gemmatimonadota bacterium. Taxonomy (GTDB): domain Bacteria; phylum Gemmatimonadota; class Gemmatimonadetes; order Gemmatimonadales; family JACORV01; genus JACORV01. The sequence goes on along the minus strand of JBGPHD010000016.1, from coordinate 13,448 downwards.
CACCGCTCGAAGTCGGTGCCGCGGCGCTCGGGGATGAAGCGCAGCTCGCCCGCGCGGTAGGCCGCCAGCGCCGGCTCGGCCAGCGGCTGCATCTTCACGAACCACTGGTCCGAGAGCCGCGGCTCGACCACCGTCGCGCACCGGTAGCAGTGGCGGATGGCGTGGCGGTGCGGCTCGGTCTTCTCCAGCAGGCCGCGCTCCTTGAGCAGCGCGAGCACCTGCTTGCGCGCCTCGAACCGGTCGAGGCCGAAGTACGGCGCGGGGACGCGGCCGCCGGCCGCGCCCTCGAGCGACGCGTCGGCCATGCGCCCGTCCTCGGTCATCACCAGCGGAGCGGGGAGCTGATGGCGCTGTCCCACTGCGAAGTCGTCGGCGTCGTGCGCCGGCGTGATCTTCACGAACCCGCTTCCGAAGGCCGCGTCCACGTGCTCGTCCGCGATGATCGGGATGCGGATCTCGGCGATGGGGAGCATCACCTCACGCCCCACCAGGGACCGCTTCGAGGCGTCGTCCGGGTTCACGGCCACCGCCACGTCGCCCAGCATCGTCTCCGGGCGGGTGGTGGCCACCGTCACGTGGCCGCCGCCGTCGGCCAGCAGGTAGCGGATGTGGTAGAGCGTGCCGTCCACGTCGCTGTGCTCGGCTTCCTCATCGGAGAGCGACGTGTGACAGCGGGGGCACCAGTGGATCACCCGGTGGCCCCGGTAGACGAGTCCTTCCTCCCACAGGCGCACGAAGACCTCGCGCACCGCGCGCGACAGCTCGGGGGAGAGCGTGTACCGCGTGCGCGTCCAGTCGCACGAGCAGCCGAGCGACTTGAGCTGCTCGAGGATCGTGCCGCCCGTCTCCGCGACGAACCTCTCGCAGCGACGCACGAACGCCTCCCGCCCCACATCGAAGCGAGTGAGCCCTTCCTTGGCGAGCTGGCGCTCCATCACGTTCTGGGTCGCGATGCCGGCGTGGTCGGTGCCCGGGAGCCACAGCGTCGTGCGGCCGCGCATCCGTTCGAAGCGGATCATGACGTCCTGCAGGACGTTGTTCAGGCCCTGTCCCATGTGGAGCACGGCCGTCACGTTGGGCGGCGGGATGACGATGACGTAGGGGCGCGCCGTGCTGGCCGGGTCGGGCGTGAAGAGGCCGCGCGCCACCCAGTCCGCGTAGAGCGGCGCCTCGATCGCCGTGGCTTCGTATTGCGGCGCCAGCTCGGTGCCGGGGGGATTCGTCTTGGTCGTCACCGTGGTCTCGTCAGTGCGTTGTCCAACAAAAAGACCCGCTCGTCGCGGGCCGCCTCGATCGCACGATCCACCGTGCTAACCGCGCGCCGCGCGAGGCGTGTTCGGCCCCGATACCGCTACGACGGTCTCGTCTACGCCCGTGACCAGCAGGTGGTTCAGTACGGTGTCCACGCCAGCGATCTCCTGGGCGATGTCGCCCGCGAGTGCCACTTCGGCGATGTGCGAGACGCGTCCTGACAGCTCGACCAGTCCCAGGCCGAGGACCCGCACGCGGACCGGGCGCCGGGCGAGGATCACGTCCGCGGAGAGGGCGTCGAGCACCCGCGCCTCGAGCCGCTCGGCGTCGTTCTCGGTCCAGACCTTCGGAGCCCGGCGGGACCGGCCCCGCCGCCAGCGCGAGACGGCCTCGGCGATGCGCCGGGAGTTGACCCGCCCCACGCTCCCGCCGGCGATGAACCCGACGGCCAGTCCGAGCACGCCGCCGCCGACGATCGCGAGGATGTCGCCGGCCTCGATGGCGGGTTCGGTTCTCACGCGTCGCACGGGCTCTCCGGTGGCAAGGGCGATGGGCCCCGACTACATTGTGTAACAGTGGCGAAGCGGGCTCCCCATCGCAAGTTGCGCCGCCCCGGAGGGGTGGACCGCCGGTGACCGGCGACCGGCTCCCGCGCGAGCGCCTGACGACCGGCCAGGTGGTGACCTGGACGGTGGTGTTCACGGTCGTCGTGGCCCTGCTGGTGCTCTTCTTCATCTACGGACGACAGGTCCGGCCGTTGCTGAACCTCTGATCGTGGAGCGGGATGTCTGACGAGCTGGTCCTGACGCTTCCCGACGGCTCCGAGCGGCGTGTGCCCATGGGCACGACCCCGCGCGCCATCGCCGAGTCGATCGGTCCGCGGCTGGCCAAGGCCGCGCTCGCCGCGCGCGTGAACGGGACCATCGTCGAGATGGACCGGCCGCTCCGGTCGTCGGGCCCGTTCCAGATCCTCACCGACCGGGACGCGGACGCGCTCTTCGTGCTCCGCCACTCGGCGGCGCACGCCCTCGCGACGGCGGTGCGGCGCCTCTACCCGGACGCGGGCATCGGTTTCGGCCCGCCCATCGACGACGGCTTCTACTACGACTTCGCGGTGCCGCGCCCTTTCACGCCCGAGGACCTCGAGACGATCGAGGCCGAGATGCGCGAGGTGGTCAAGGCGGACTACCCGTACGTCCGCGAGGAGGTCGCGCGCCCCGAGGCCGAGCGGCGCTTCGCCGGGGACCCGCTCAAGCTCGAGCGCCTGGCCGAGATCCGCGACGACGAGGTCATCTCCATCTACACCGACGGCCCGTTCGTGGACCTCTGCCGCGGCCCGCACGTGCCCGCCACCGGCCGGATCCAGCACTTCAAGCTGCTCCACGGAGCCGGCGCCTACTGGCGCGGCGACGAGCGGCGCCAGATGCTCCAGCGCATCTACGGTACCGCGTGGTTCAGCAAGCAGGACCTCGAGCAATACCTGAACCGGCTCGAAGAGGCGAAGAAGCGCGACCACCGCAAGCTGGGCCGCGAGCTCGACCTCTTCATGTTCCATCACTGGGCTCCGGGCGCGCCGTTCTGGACCGCGCGCGGGACGGCGATGGTGAACGAGCTCAATGCCTACCTGCGCGAGCTTCAGCGTGACGGCTACCAGGAGGTCAAGACGCCCCAGATGTACAACAAGGGGCTCTGGGAGCTGTCGGGCCACTGGGGCAAGTACAAGGAGAACATGTTCCTCGTCCTCGACAACGAGACCAAGGAGCACGACTTCTCGCTGAAGCCGATGAACTGCCCGTCGCACTACCTGATGTATGCGTCGGCCAAGCACTCGTATCGCGAGCTGCCGTTGCGGATGGCCACCTTCGACACGCTCCACCGCAACGAGCTGTCGGGCGCGCTCTCCGGCCTGACGCGGGTCCGACAGTTCCAGATGGACGATTGCCACGTCATCCTCATGGAAAGCCAGATCGCGGAGGAAGTGAAGCGGCTGACCGACTTCATCATCGGCTTCTACAACACGTTCGGCCTGGAGCCGCAGCTGAAGTTCTGCACCCGCCCCGCCATGCGGTTGGGCGACGACGCGATGTGGGACCGCGCCGAGGCTGGGCTCAAGGCCGCGCTGGAGGCGACGGGGCTGCCGTACCAGCACCACCCCGGGGACGGCGCCTTCTATGGGCCGAAGATCGACTTCCACGTGGCCGACTCGATCGGGCGTACGTGGCAGCTCGGCACCATCCAGCTCGACTACGCCGCGCCCGAGCGCTTCGGCCTGATCTACGTGGGCGAGGACAACACCGAACACCGGCCGGTGGTGATCCACCGCGCGGTGAGCGGCTCGTTCGAGCGGTTCATCGGCATCCTGATCGAGCATTTCGCCGGCGCGTTCCCGCTCTGGATGTCCCCCGAGCAGGTGCGCGTGCTGCCGATCGCCGATGCCCAGAACGAGGCGGCGCGCGTGCTGCACGAGCGGCTGCGCGCGGCGGGGATCCGGTCACACCTCGATGACCGGAGCGAGACGCTCAACTACAAGATCCGCGAGGGCGAAGTGATGAAGGTGCCCTACCTCGCGGTGATCGGCGGGCGGGAGGCGGAGGCCGGCACGGTCGCCGTCCGCATCCGCGGCGCCGGCAAGAAGCAGGACGTGATGGCGCAGTCGGCGTTCCAGGCTCAACTGACCGAGCAGATACGCACCCGAGCGAGAGTCCCCTAATGGCCACCGATCCCGGCACTACGCCCGTCATCGTCAGCGCCACGCGCACCCCCATCGGCCGTTTCCAGGGGGGCCTCGCGCCGCTCACCGCCCCGAAGTTGGGCGCCCTCGTCATCCGCGAGGCGGTGCGGCGCGCCGGCATCAAGGACGCCGACGTCGAAGAAGTCATCATGGGCCACGTGGTCCAGGGTGGCGCGGGGCAGGCGACGGCCCGCCAGGCGGCCATCCATGCCGGCCTTCCCGGCGAGGTGCCCTCGCTCACCATCAACAAGGTGTGCGGCTCCGGACTCAAGGCGGTGATGCTCGCGGCCCAGGCCGTGAAGGCGGGCGACGCCGCGTGCGTGGTCGCGGGCGGCATGGAGTCCATGTCCAACGCGCCGTACTATCTGTACGGGCTCCGCGGCGGCGTGAAGTTCGGCAACCAGGAGCTGGTGGACGGCGTGATCCGGGACGGGCTCTGGTGCTCGTTCGGCGACTGCCACATGGGCGCCTACGCCGAGTACACGGCGCAGAAGGCCGGCGTCACCCGCGAGCAGCAGGACCAGTTCGCGCTGGAGAGCCACCAGAAGGCGGTGGCCGCGCAGCAGGCGTGCGCGTTCGAGGCGGAGATCGTGCCCGTCGAGATCGCCGACCGGAAAGGCACCACGGTGATCAAGGCCGACGAGCCCCCGCGTGCCGATACCAGCCTGGCGTCGCTGGGGAAGCTCAAGCCCGCGTTCCAGAAGGACGGCAGCGTTACCGCCGGCAACGCCCCCGGCTTGAACGACGGCGCCAGCGCGGTGGTGGTCACCTCGCTCGCCTTCGCCCGGTCGCACGGGCTGGAGCCGATGGCGCGCATCAGCGCCTACGCCACCGGGGGCGGGGAGCCGAAGGACCTCTTCTTCGCGCCGATCGTCGCGGTGCAGGCGCTCATGAAGAAGGAAGGGAAGCGCATCGCCGACTACGACCTGATCGAGGCCAACGAGGCGTTCGCCGTGCAGGCGCTGGCCGACGGCAACGCCCTGGGCTGGGACTGGTCGCGCGTCAACGTGAACGGCGGCGCCGTCGCGCTCGGCCATCCCATCGGCGCGAGCGGGGCGCGCGTGCTGACCACGCTGCTCCATGCCATGCGGGCCCGGAACGCCGCCACGGGACTCGCCACCTTGTGCCTCGGCGGCGGCAACGCGGTCGCCCTTTCCGTGGAGCGCCTGTCATGACCAGCACGACGTCCGTGGCCACCAGCGTCTCCTCGCGCGTGTACGCGCACCTGCGGCGCGCCGCCGCCGTCACGGCGGGCGCGCTCGCGGTGGCGCTGGCCTCGCAGTTCGCGGTCCCGCTGCCGGGCACGCCGGTCCCGATGACGCTCCAGCCCCTCGCCGTGCTGATCGTCGGCGGCCTGCTCGGTCCGGGCTACGGTGCGCTCAGCCTGATGGTCTATCTCGAGATGGGCGTGGCCGGGCTGCCCGTCTTCACCCCGGTCGGAGCGCCCGGGTTCGCCCGGTTGCTCGGTCCCACGGGCGGGTACCTGCTCGCCTACCCGGTGGCGGCGGCGCTGACCGGCTGGCTGGCGCGGCGGGCGCATGGCCGCCTCGAGATGGTGATCGCGCCGCTCGCGGGCCTCGTGGTGATCCACGTGGGTGGGCTGGCGCAGCTCGCGCTGCTGAGCGGCAGCATCGCGACGGCGGCGGCGACCGGCTCCCTGCCGTTCCTGGCCGGCGACCTCCTCAAGGTGGGGATCGCGGCGGCGGTGCTGTACCGGCTCCTTCCCCGGCGCGCGCGCTCGGCTGAGCGCGGGCCGTCGGCCGCGTCGTCCTGAGGGAGCGGTCCCGTGAAGAAGGTGGCGGTGGTCGGCGCGGGGACGATGGGGAACGGCATCGCCCACGTCTTCGCGAGCAAGGGCTGGGACGTCAGGCTGGTGGACGTGTCCGCGGCGGCGATCGAGCGGGGACTCGCCACGATCCGCGCCACCTTCGACCGCCAGATCGCCAAGGGGAAGGCCTCGGATTCGGACCGCGACGCCGCCCTCGCGCGCATCACGACCTCGACCGAGCTGGAGGCGGCGGACGGCGAGCTCGTGATCGAGGCCGCGAACGAGAACGTGGAGCTCAAGCTCCGGCTCTTCGCCGAGCTCGACCGGGTCGCCCCGAAGAACGCCATCCTCGCCAGCAACACCAGCTCCATCTCCATCACCACGCTGGCGGCCCAGACCCGGCGGCCCGAGGCGGTGATCGGCATGCACTTCATGAACCCGGTGCCGGTGATGGCGCTGGTCGAGGTGATCCGCGGCCAGGTCACGTCCGACTCGACGGCGGTGGTGGTGATGGACGTGGCGCGGCAGCTGGGGAAGACCCCGGTCGAGGTCACCGACTACCCCGGCTTCGTCGCCAACCGCGTGCTCATGCCGATGATCAACGAGGCGATCTTCTGTCTCATGGAGGGCGTGGCGACGGCCGAGGCCATCGACACCGTGATGAAGCTCGGGATGAACCACCCCATGGGCCCGCTCGCGCTCGCCGACCTCATCGGCCTCGACACCTGCCTCAGCATCATGCGGGTGCTCCACGACGGCATCGGCGACGACAAGTACCGCCCCTGCCCGCTCCTCACGCGGATGGTCGCCGCGGGGCGGCTCGGCCGGAAGAGCGGGCGCGGGTTCTACCCCTACCCGTGACCGTCCCGTGACCGCGATCCTCACCGACACCCAGCGCCAGGTCCAGGAGCTGGCCCGCGACTTCGCCCGGGAGCACCTGGCGCCTAACGCCGCCCGCTGGGACGCGGAGAAGCACTTCCCCCCGGAGATCATCCGCCAGCTCGCCGAGCTGGGGTTCTTCGGCATGCTGATCCCCGAGGCATACGACGGGCTCGGCCTCGACACGGTGACCTATCTCCTGGCGCTCGAGGAGATCGCCGCGGGGGACGGGAGCGCCGCCATCTCGATGGGCGTGCACAACTCGCTGCCCACCCAGATGCTGCTCCGGCACGGCACCGAGGCGCAGAAGACCCGCTGGCTGAAGCCGATGGCGCGGGGCGAGATGCTGGGCGCGTTCGCCCTCTCGGAGGCGGAGGCCGGGTCCGACGCGGCGAGCCTCACCGCCCAGGCGGTCCCGGACGGCGATGGCTGGGTGCTGAACGGCGCCAAGGCCTGGGTGACCAACGGCGACACCGCCGACGTGGTCCTGGTCATGGCGCGGACCGACACCGCGGGCGACCGGCGCGGGGCGCGCGGCATCAGCGCCTTCATCGTGCCGACCGACGCGCCGGGGTACGTGGTGGGCAAGGCCGAGGACAAGATGGGGTTGCGCGCCTCGCGCACGACGTCGGTCTTCTTCCAGGACCTCCGGCTCCCCGGGGACCATCTGCTCGGCGAACGCGGCCAGGGGTTCGTCTACGCGCTCCAGGCGCTGGACGGCGGGCGCCTCGGCGTGGGGGCGCAGGCCTGCGGCATCGCGCGCGCGGCGCTGGAGCACGCCATCGGGTATGCCAAGCAGCGGACCCAGTTCGGCCAGGCCATCGCGGAGTTCCAGGCCATCCAGTTCAAGCTGGCGACGATGGCCACCGAGCTCGCGGCCGCGCGGGCGCTCCTCCACGAGGCCGCGCGCCGGCGCGACGCCGGCGAGACCGACCCCGTGTGGGCCAGCATGGCCAAGCTGTACGCGGGCGAGATGGTGATGCGGGTGACCAGCGAGGCGGTGCAGGTCTTCGGCGGGTACGGCTACATGCGGGACTACCCGGTCGAGCGCCTGATGCGGGACGCCAAGGTCATCACCGTGTACGAGGGCACCTCCGAGATCCAGCGCGTGATCATCGCGCGCGCGCTGCTCCACGCCACCTGAACGGGACCGGGACGACGCCATGGAGCTGTTCTCCCTCTTAGCCGAGCACGACCACGAGCAGCTGATGTTCTGCCACGAGCCCTCGAGCGGGTACCGGGGGCTGATCGCCATCCACAACACCACCCTCGGCCCGGCGTTAGGCGGCACGCGCTACTGGAAGTACGCGTCGGAGGCGGAGGCGGTGGTGGACGCGCTCCGGCTCGCCAAGGGGATGACGTACAAGGCCGCGGTGGCCGGCCTCAACCTGGGGGGCGGCAAGTCCGTCATCCTCGCCGACGGGAAGGGCATGGACCGCGAGGCCGTCTTCCGGGCCCACGGGCGCTTCGTGGAGTCGCTCAAGGGCCGGTACATCACCGCCGAAGACGTGGGGACGAGCCCGAGCGACATGGACTACATCCACCTGGAGACGGAGCACGTGGTCGGGCTCCAGGGCCGCTCGGGGGACCCGTCGCCGGTGACGGCCCACGGCGTCTACCGGGGGATGAAGGCGACGGCGCTGACCAAGCTGGGCAGCGACGTCCTGCGGGGCAGGACGGTGGCGGTGCAGGGGTGCGGCCACGTGGGCTACTACCTCTGCCAGTACCTGGCCGAGGAGGGCGCGAAGCTGGTGGTGACCGACATCGACCCGGAGAAGGCCAGGAAGGTGGTGGACGCGTTCAAGGCCCGGGCGGTGAAGCCGGACGAGATCTACGGCGCGGAGGCGGACATCTTCGCGCCATGCGCGTTAGGCGCCGTGATCAACGACACCACGCTGCCGCAGCTCAAGGTGAAGGTCATCGCGGGCGGCGCCAACAACGTGCTGGCCGAGCCGCGCCACGGGGACGCCCTGGAGCAGCGGGGGATCCTCTACGCCCCCGACTACGTCATCAACGCCGGCGGGCTCATGAACGTGAACGGGGAGCTCCTGGGCTGGTCGGCGGAGCGGGCGCACCACAAGGCGGGCGAGATCTACGACACCATGCTGAAGGTCTTCGAGCTGGCGAAGGAGGAGGGCCTGCCGACGTACCGCGCGGCGGACCGGCTCGCCGAGCGGCGCATCGCGGCGGTGGGGAAGCTCAAGCGGACCTGGGTCTCGTGAGCGCCGCCCGGTTGTCCCCGCGCCCGCCCTGCCTTACTGTGGAGAGGCCGTGACCGATTTCGCCGCGCAGTCCGATCTGCTCGCGACCGACCCCACGGTCGCCGACATCATCCAGCGCGAGACCGCGCGCCAGGCCGAAGGCCTGGAGCTGATCGCGTCGGAGAACTTCGCCTCGCCGGCGGTCCTCGCCGCGATGGGCTCGCCCCTCACCAACAAGTACGCCGAAGGCTACCCGGGCAAGCGCTACTACGGCGGCTGCGAGGTGGTCGACGAGGTCGAGACGCTGGCCATCACGCGCGCCAAGCGGCTCTTCGGCGCGGCGCACGCCAACGTCCAGCCGCACAGCGGCTCGCAGGCCAACTTCGGCGCGTACCTCGCGGTGATGCGCCCCGGGGACACGCTCCTCGGCATGGCGCTGCGCCACGGCGGGCACCTCACCCACGGCGCCGCGCCGAACGAGTCGGGCCGGATGTTCCACGCCGTCCAGTACGGGGTGCACGAGCAGACGGGGCTCATCGACTACGACCAGGTGCGGGACCTGGCGCGCGCCGAGAAGCCCAAGGTCATCGTGGCGGGCGGCAGCGCCTACGCGCGCATCATCGACTTCGCCGCCTTCGCCGCGATCGCGAAGGAAGTGGGCGCCGCGTTCGTCGTGGACATGGCGCACTTCGCGGGCCTGGTGGCCGCCGGCGTGCATCCCTCGCCCGTCCCCCACGCCGACCTCGTCACCAGCACTACCCACAAGACGCTCCGCGGCCCGCGCGGCGGGCTCATCCTCTCGACCGAGGCGCTCGCCAAGGCGGTGGACAAGGAGATCTTCCCCGGTTCCCAGGGCGGGCCGCTGATGCACGTCATCGCCGCCAAGGCCGTCGCCTTCGGCGAGGCGCTCCAGCCGTCCTTCCAGGCGTACGCGCGCCAGATCGTCGCCAACGCGCGCGCCCTCGGCGCCGCGCTCATGGAGCGGGGGTACGTGCTCGTCTCCGGCGGCACCGACACGCACCTCATGCTCGTCGACCTCCGCGCCAAGGGGCTCACCGGCAAGGAGACCGAGGAGGCGCTCGGCCGCGCGGGGATCACGGTGAACAAGAACACGGTGCCGGGAGACCCGCAGTCGCCATTCGTCACCAGCGGCATCCGCATCGGCACGCCGGCCCTCACCACGCGCGGCATGAAGGAAGCCGAGATGCGGTACGTGGGCGACCTCATCGACCGCGCAATCCAGGTCCGCGCCGACGCCACAGCCGCCGCCAGGCTCCGCGCCGAGGTCCTGGAGCTGGCCGAGCAGTTCCCGCTCTACGGCCTCCCGGCGCGTTCGATGGCGCCGCTCGCTTGACCCGCTTCGGCCGCGCGGCGTAGGTTCCCGCCATGCCCACCCCGACCGCCGCGGAACCGCGGTGAGCCAGCTCGAGTTCGCCGACGACGTCATGGCGCGCATCCGCGATCGCGCGGGGCGCTACGACGAGCGTGCCTATCTCTTCGTCCTGGCGGCGCTCGAGCATTTCCAGGGGCGGTTGCCGGAGCGCCGGCATGTCAGCGGCGAGGAGCTCACGCACGCCTGCCGCGACTTTGCGCTCGAGCAGTACGGGCTGCTGGCGCGCACCGTGCTCGAGCACTGGGGCATCGCCGCCACCAGCGACTTCGGCGAGATCGTGTTCACGTTGATCGACGTGGGGATGCTCAAGGCCCAGGAGACGGACCGGCTCGAGGACTTCATCGGCCTGTTCGCCTTCGCGGATGCCTTCGATGCCGGGTATCCCTGGGATGCCTGGCGGGAGGATCTCCGGCGGGTGTAGCGGCCGGAGGGGAGGTGGATCGTGGAACGCGAGTGGCCCGCATGCAGGAAGTGCTCGACCGGGATGCTGATCCCGCTCTCCGACTACGGGCGCGACGGTGCCCCCATCACCTACAAGGCCTGGGTGTGTACCAACCCGGAATGCGGCTTCAACCTCCGGATCGATAACGGCGAGATCTCCATCGGCCGGATCATCGGCCAGTCGAACAAGTAGCCGCGCGACGGGCGCCGGACGCCGGGGCGTCCGCGGAGTTGCGTGCCACCTGATGGTCCGGCGTCCTGGCGGCCTCTGACCTCATGCGCGTCCGCCATCCCGCCGTCGCCGGTCTCTTCTATCCGGGCCAGCCCGCCAGCCTGCTCGCCGCCGTCCAGACCCTGCTGGAGGAACCGGACGCGTCGCCCGCGCCGGCCGTCGCGGCCATCGTGCCGCACGCCGGCTACGTCTACTCGGGCCGTACCGCCGCCGAGGTCTTCGCGCGGCTCGACGTGCCGCGGCGCTGCATCGTCGTCGCGCCGAACCACACCGGCCAGGGCGCCGCGGTCCATGGCGGCAGCGTGTACGCCGTCGGCGTGCTGGTCACCCCGGTCGGCGAGATCCCCGTGGACGAGATCCTCGCGGCCGCGCTCCTCGCCGCCTGCCCGTACCTGGAGGACGACCCCGACGCCCACCGCCGCGAACACGCCGTCGAGGTGGAGCTGCCCTTCCTGCTGGCCCGGCGTCCGGATGTCACCGTGGTCCCGGTCGTCCTCGGCTGGGTGGACTGGCCGCGCACCCGCGCGCTCGGGGAGGCGCTCGCCTCGGTGGTGCGCGGGGCCGGGGAACCGGTGCTCCTCCTCGCCAGCTCGGACATGAACCACTTCGAGTCGGCGGCGACCGGGGGCGCCAAGGACCGGCTCGCGCTCGAGCCGGTCGAACGGCTCGACGGCGAGGCGCTGCTCGAGGTGACGCGCAAGCACCGGGTGACGATGTGCGGCCGGGTGCCGGCGGCGGCGGTGCTGCACGCGGCGCGGCTCCTGGGCGCGAGCCGGGCGGAGGTGGTCCACTACAGCCATTCCGGGATGGTGACGGGTGATAACGACCAGGTCGTGGGCTACGCGGGAGTGATCGTCCGATGAGCGTGGTGCCGGTGCTCTCCGCGGCGGAGGCGATGGAGTGGGACCGTCTCGCGCGCGATTTCGCCAAGATCCCCAGCCGGGTGCTCATGGAGTCGGCCGGGCGCGCCGTGGCCGCCGTGGTGGCCCGCGAGTACGGCGCGCGGCTCGCCGACGGCGTCCTGGTGGCGTGCGGCAAGGGGAACAACGGGGGAGACGGGTACGTGGCCGCGCGGGCCCTCGCCGCGTTAGGCGTCAGCGTGACCGCCGTGACGCTCCCCGGCGACGGGTCCCCCGACAACCAGGAGAACCGCATCCTCGCGAGCATGTACGGCGTGCGGTTCGTCGCCCCCGACGACCACTGGGGCGGGCAGGGGATCGCCATCGACGCCATCCTCGGCACGGGATCGAAGGGCGCGCCCCGGGGGGTCGTGGCCTCCTGCGTGGAGCGGCTGATGCGCCTCAACGTCCCCGTGGTCGCGGTGGACGGTCCCAGCGGGCTCGACCTCACCACCGGCGAGGTGTACGCGCCGAGCGTGCGGGCGGCGCTGACCGTCACCTTCGGCGCCTTCCGGCGCGGGCACCTCCTCCAGCGGACCGTGTGCGGCGCCATCGCCGTCGCCGACATGGGCTTCCCGCCCCCCGATCCCTCGTGGCCCAGCGTCGTCACCGACGGCTGGCTCCGCGAGGTCCTCTCGCCCTTCCGCGCCGAGATGCACAAGGGGGACCGGGGCAAGGTCCTCATCGTGGGCGGCACCGAGGGGATGGCGGGCGCCGCGATCTTCTCGGCCAAGGCGGCGCAGCGCTCCGGCGCCGGCCTCGTGAAGCTGGTCGCGCACGAGGTGACGGCGCGGGCCTCGCAGGCCAACAACCCCGACCTCATGACCGTGTCGTCGGCCTTGCGGGATACCGTGGAGCCGGAGGTCGCCGAAGCGCTGGCGTGGGCCGACGCGGTGGTCCTCGGGCCGGGCCTGGGGCGCGGGCCGGTGCGCGACGCCTACGCGCGGGCCGTGATCGCGGGCTCGACCTGCCCGGTCCTCCTCGACGCCGACGGCCTCTACGCCTTCCGCGGCGCCGCCGAGGAGCTACGCGATCTGCTGGCCGGCCGCCGCGCCCTGCTCACCCCGCACCGCGGCGAGTTCGCGGAGCTGTTCCCGGACCTCGCCGAGCGGACCCGGCGTGATCCCTTCGGCGCGGCGATGGTCGCCGCCGACCGGGTGCGGCAAGGGGTCCTGCTCAAGGGCGTGCCGACGGTCGTGGCGGCGCCGGGTGTGCCCCCGCTGGTGAGCGCGTCCGGGAATCCGGGACTCGCGACGGGCGGCACCGGCGACGTGCTGACGGGGATGGCCGCGTGCTGGCTCGCCCGCGGGGCGCCGCCGCAGATCGCCGGCGCGGCCGCGGCGCACGTCCACGGCCGCGCGGCGGAAGACGTGGCGCAGCACCGGTCCGTCCGCACCCTCCGGCCCGACGACCTGCTCGGCGTGCTCTCCCCGCTCTGGCGCGAGCTGGCGGAGAAGGGCCCGCCGGTGGATCCGCCGGTCCTGGTGCGGCTCGAGCCTCCGGCGGTGCACTGAGACCGGTCGCCGCGCTGCTGCTCGTTCAGGCGCTGGCGGCCGCTGCGGTGCCGGCGCAGACGCCACCCTCGCGCCTCTGGCGCCCCGAGGACCGGGCGCTGGTCACCGACCTCTCGCACGCCACCGCGGTCGCCGCGAC